>CAJYIL010000339.1 GCA_913774795.1 Pseudobdellovibrionaceae bacterium | reverse complement strand
ACCGATCGCGGCGGCTCTGCGAAAAATTCGGCTCGGATCGACTCTTCCCAAGACTCGTTCGAAGTCACGTCGTTCATCGAACGCGAAGGAAACGAATTCGTTTCGCTACGTGACCGCGACGCCAATTCGAAAACTGTTTTTCAGAAAAAAAAGTCACTTGGGCGTTTCACACTCTGGTGTGCGAGACCCGAAACCGGCAAACCCCATCAAATTCGCCTTCACGCCGAAGACGCCGGCCTAGCCCTTCTCGGTGATCTCACTCACGGAGGAACAGAATTCCCCGCCCTCTGCCTTCATGCTCACCGAATCACGCTTGACGGAGAAACGCATGAATCACCCCCACCTGCGTATTTCGAGGATCTTCAGCTCATCAATGATGCCCGTCTCGTTCGCTGGCTCGCAGCTTGCGATCGTCGCGAGCGTGTTTCACGAACTCTGGGGCAGAGCTCACCAACAGAGCGAATGATTCATACCGAAGGCGACCCGCTGAGACTCGAGCGTCTCGGCGACGTCGTGTCGCTCAACTGGTTTCGCGACACGTACCCGAACGATCAAGAGTGGGCCTCGATCTCGAAGCTTCTTGCAATCAAGAACTGGACACAGTGGTATCTGCAAATCCGCGCTGATCGCGGAAAAGATCCGCAAACCGACCGTGTTCTTCACAGCGAACCGCCTCCGCCCGAGCGCTGGGTCGCTCTCGAGAACAAAACACGTTACGAATTTCGGAGAGAGACGGGCTTGAGCCCCGGGCTCTTTCTCGATCAACGCCGAAATCGCCAGTGGATCCAGGAGACGTCCAAAGATCAACGCGTGTTAAACCTCTTTTGTTACACCGGAGGATTCAGTGTCGCGGCCGCTCAAGGCGGAGCAAAGCAGGTCGTGAGCGTCGACGTGAGTAAACCGTTTCTCGAATGGGCGAAGCGAAACTTCGAGATCAACGGGCTTTCACTCGAAGGACACGAATTTCGCGCGATCGATTCGGGCGAGTATCTTGCGTGGGCGGCCAAAAAGGGCCTGAAGTTTGAGACCGTCATCTGTGATCCACCGAGCTTTGCGCGCACGAATACGCGCGGCAAAAGCAAAGTCTTCAGAATCGATCAAGAGTTCGAAGGGCTTGTTCAGGCGTGTGCGCAGATCGCCACCAAACGCATTCTCTTCTCGACGAACTTCGAGCAATGGTCGCTCGACGAGTTCGCGGAGCGTGCGCGACAAGCTCTCCCTGGCAAAAAAATCATCGCACCTCCACCCGCCGATCTGGACTTTGAACTTCCGAGACAACTGAGACACATGAAAGCGATCGTCATCGAACTGTGAGCGCTCGCAAATACTCTCGCGAATCGCGCAAAGATCGTCGAACGCGTTCACAGGACCTTCGTCAGCAAGTTTCTAAAACTGTCTGTGCCGTCGACATGTCTCGCGCAATCGAAAAAAAATTTTTTCGCTCTGATTTTTTTCTCGCCTTTAATTTCGCGACGTTAGCGCGTCTCAAAAAGAGCCGTCGAACAAATAGTGAGGCCACTACGCGACCTTAGACACCTTGGACTCGACGAGACGCATGTCGTGCAGACTCTGGAGAAGTCAGCCGAATAAGTGTCTGCAGTTGAAGAACGAAAGGACGATCGCAAATGGCAAACAACAAGTTGAAGACAGGTGTGCTCCTCGCGATGGCAGCGACCCTCTCGATGGGCGCAGAAAGTTGCCAGAAGGCTAGCGAGAGAGTCCTGAAGATGGACATCGAGCTCGGCAACATCAACGCCCAGTCGATCCTCATGCCAAGCGGTGAACGCATCGACTTCCAGTGGGTTGCCAACGCGCTCTTCTACCAATCGGTCATGACCAACGATCACTTCGTGATCATGAACGAAATCCCGACACCGCAAACGGTGACGAAGACTTCGCTCGCAAACAACAACAAAGCTTCGCTCTTCTCGAAAGTGATTTCGACCGTGTGGGCGTCGGCGCAAAACGAAAACGAACAGCTCATGGAGCAATACGGATTCGGCGCGCAACTGCGCACGAAGCAACGCGCGATTTCGCAAGGCTACTCGAAACCAGGCGATGATCCTTCAGAAATTCCGGAGTGCCTCTACAACATGCCGCAAGCGCAGTTAGCGGGCGAGGTCGTTTCGTTCGAATCGAACTTCGGCGCCGGTCTCTCGATCGGTTACGGAACAAACGGTGCTTTCCAGAATGCACCCGTCGGTGGTTCGGTTGAGTTCAAGAGCACGCGCCTTCAAATGGGCATGCGCGCGGTCGATCCTTTGAACGGAACAATCACGGCCGCCGCGCAAGGCGTAAAGAATCAATCTGATATCAAGTTCGGCGTGAACCTAGCTTCGATCCTCTTAGGGCTCGACTTCTTCTACAAGACACCGATCGCGAGCGTCGTTTCAGGCGCGATGGATTCGTCTTTGAAGACGATCGTCGGTAGCATCTCGAAGACATCGCAGACGAATTCGTGGGCGGATGCGTGGGAGTCACGCGTGATGTACGATCCCGAAGTCGTCAACGGCGATACTCAAATTTTGATTCGCGGTGGGTCTCGCTACGGCATGCTGGTTGGCGATCAATTTACCGTGACGAACATGCGCTACAAATGGAAGGGCGAAGCTTGTGCAAGCAAGCTTGAGTACCGTGTTCCAACGACGGCAACGCCGGTTGCGAACGTCACGATCGTAGCCGTCGGCCCAGACGTGGCGGTCGCTAAAATCGACCGGTACATGATCGAGGACCGCATCCTCCCGGGTGCTCAAGTGAAGCTCTTGAAGATGTACGTGGCTCCAAAGAAATAAGAGCACCAAATAATTCCGAAAAGGCGTCTCACCCTGAGACGCCTTGATGCTTTTAACCCCTGAAAGTGCGACGATAGATTAAATGGTCAGGTCCCTCGCGATCCTCATCTTGACGCTCACGTGCCTTACAGCGACCGCTGAAGCACGAACGCGCGCGAAAGCAACGGCCCCACAGCCTGCGCCGAAGCCTGTCGAAGGCGTGAATTATGAGGACCCGAATCTCGCTTACAGCCCTGACTACGCCGCCGACACGGCGATCACTTGCCCAAAAACTTTAAAGGGTCAGCGACTCCGCGAATGTCTTTTGAAGAACGGGCTTGCGGTGAGTGAAGATATCTCCGAGGGCACGGAGATTCTTCCGAATGCCGCTTCATCTTCCTATCACTGACCTTCATCACGTAGACAGATCCGCTCTCGAATGGCAGTCTGCTTCGCATGTGGAAGCTTCTTGTCCCTCTCATTTTTCTCTCTAGCTGCACCAGCTACATGATCAAAGCCGATTGCGAGCGCACGGATTGGTATCAATACGGCCGTAACGCAGCGATGGAAGGCCGCCGACTCTCAGGCGACAACAAAATTCGCCAATGTAACGAAGTCGAAGCACGCGTCGACGACGTCGCTCTCGATCACGGCTTCAAAGAGGGAATGTCGAACTACTGCCTCCCCGAGACGGTTTATCAAAGCGGAAAACGCGGTGAGTTCTTTAACGAAGATATGTGTGAGCAATCGACGGCCTTGAGACGCCAGCATGTGAATGGCGTTCGCGTCTACTGCGCGAAGGTCAATGGGTTCTCGGCAGGTGCTTCGGGCAAAAAGTATAACGGCATCTGCCCGAAAGACCTCGAGCCAGCGTTTGTCCCGGAGTTCAATCGGGGCCGCAAAAATTTTCTCAACGCCACGAT
>CAJYIL010000338.1 GCA_913774795.1 Pseudobdellovibrionaceae bacterium | reverse complement strand
AAAGCTCTGAGTCGGTTGGTCGAGAGTGATGAGCTGACCTTGAGCACGTGAAGCGCTGTCTTGAACGGCCATCAAGGATTCACGCAAATCTTCTTCCGAAAACTGATCGTGCTTTTTTGTATAGCGCGTGTAAGCCTCTCTCGCGCCCATCAAATCTTGGTCGAGTTGAAGAAGCGAGCGCTTGAGCATTTGCGCATCTTCGTTCGAGACCGTCGATGTCGCGATCACGACTTCTGCGCGTTCGGTTAAACCGTCGAGAGTTTCGGAGAACATCTGAATCTGCGAGCGTGCAAAACGCTCAGCCGGAGTGAGTCGGTGCGTGACCGTCGGTTTACTTTGAGTTGCGACTGCGGTCACGATTCGTGACGTTTGCGCTTCGGTGAAGTCGGCCCCGCGGCTTTGGGCGAGTTGGCCAGCCAGGAAGATGATGCTGAGGCATCCAACGGTGACCATGAGTTTTAAACCTTCGCCGAGTGAAAGAGCGCGAAGGTTCGGAAGGGCTGACCAAGTTGCTGATGGGGTTGCTGTCGTCATGGTCTAAGTTCCTTTCTGGAACATCACGGGGTCGATCATCCAGTGATCGAGCGGTTGTGAAAACAGGATGCCTCAAGGGGACCTAAGATCTCTTCTTAGGAAGTTTTAGAGCGTGTGTAGAATTCCCAGCAAACCCGCTCCGGAACTGTGTTTTGGTCGGCATACCCAGACCTAGACCCCTAGGAGACGTCGAGTTTTAGGAGCATCGTAGACCTCGGTACGCGCCGATGGCTGGCGCGTTTTCGAAAAGGAAAACGATCATGACGATCTTCCAGACCGCTCTTCTTGTTCCAACTTTGGCCCTCGGAGCGACTTTCGATTCTCACCAGGTCACGGCCGCAGCGGCGCGCTTCGGTGAGCGCTCGATGGCAATTCCTAGAACCCGCTCGGAGGCTCCGCCGGTCGCTCCGGCAGTCGACCTTGTGGCTCAGAGAAAGGCGCGCATTCAATCCGTGCTCGTGCAGCTCGATCAAGTTGCGCAAGTGACCGCGCAGATGAAGCCTGAAACCGCCGACCGAGTCGAACCCGTCATCGTCGATCTAGCCGAGCAGACGATTGATCTGGCCAATGAGCGGGCTTTGCAGGCGGCCGAGACAGATGCGACTTTGGCGCGAATCGAAGAGACGGTCGCGCACTTGACGCGCACGATGAATCGCTACATCGAGCCCGAAGCCTCTTTATGATTTGACCCAGCCCGTGATGCTGAGTTGGAGAGCTTTCTCGGCCGCGAGCGCGGTTTCGCGTAGCGCAGACTTGTGAACGATGATCGTAAATCCGCCAACGCCGTAGCTGAACGGTAAGAAAACTGCGACGTGATCAGGCGCGATTGTTTGCGGAGGGAGATCACCGAACTTCTCTCGCGTGATCAAACCCATCGTTTCGATCCCTTCGCCGATCTTCACCATCACAACGCGCTGGCTATGGTCTTTATCGTTTTTTGAAAAGAGCTGCGTCACGTCACGGATCGGTGCGTAAATGCTTTTGATAATAGGGACGCGGGCCACTCTCGTTTCGAGCCAGCTGACGAACTGGTTTGTGAGGTAGTTATTGACGGCGAGTCCAGCGATGAAGATCACGATCAAAGCGAACGCGACTCCGGCTCCCGGGAAATAAAAGGGCAGAACGCTCCGAAGCGGCTCGCCAAAAGCCCACTCCGCCTTCGAAACGACCCAAATCAGCAGCGCAATTGTGAGGGTGATGGGAAGAAGCGTGATCAGGCCCTTGATGAAGACTCGCGAGAGAAATGCCATAGAGTGAATCACAGCACGAAGCATCAAAGCGGAGATAGGTTTTTATTAATATTTGTTGATTTCAATCGGGCGTCACCTACGATCTGGTTACTACCCAACGCCTTAGGAGGCCTAAATGAAATTGTTCGCAACTCTCGCTATCGCATCTTTGATCGCAGCTCCAGCTTTCGCACAAGACCACGCTGCTGAAACAACTACGACAACTACAGAAACAGCAGCTCCAGCAGCTGGCGCGACTGAAACAAAGACTGAAGTAAAGTCGAAAAAAGAAATGAAGCACGGCAAAATGAAGCACATGAAAAAAGAGAAGAAGACTGAAACTCACTCTGAAGAAGGCCACATGTAATTGGCTCTTTGAACCTCCGGGTTCAAAGTCAATGACATGGCTCACTTTCGAGCTTTGTGAAGAGACCGGGCTAGAGAGCTCGGTCTTTTTTTTTGCGTCTGCATTGAGTAAGGTGAGGGTCATGCACATCCTACTTTGCTTTCTTTTTTCTTTCTTGGCGCAGGCGGAGGATCGAGCGGGTTCTATCACCTATGATTTGGGCGCGTCGGTCGGTGTTTCAGGTGGTGGATCTGTCGATCGCAATTACACCGAAGTGAATTTAGGTTTGAGCTGGTACGCCGCTGATTTTTTGGCGTGGCGAAATTCGGGCTTTGCTCGTTTCCTCGAGGGTGCCGACACCGGCTACGGTCTCGATACCTCGCTTCGCTTGATCGGGGATCTCGGATCATCCACTCAAGGAGTTTCGGTGTTCGTGGCTCCGGGCTACCGGTTTGCGTCTTCGTCAGTAGGCAGTGCCCCGTTCGCCGAAGAGGGTCTCACGCTTCTTCTCGGTGGTTTAAGGATCGGCGGAGGAGCGAAACAGATCTTCCATCAACTGGTTGAACCAGGACGTGAGATCGAGAACCAGTACTTCATCATTCTCGGTGGGGGAGGGCGGTTGTGAGTTCTCTTGAGTTTGTGCGAACCGTTACTTTTTCTGCCGCTCATCGCTACGCTTCGGCATCTTTAGGTGAAGAGGAGTCAGCAAAAGTTTACGGCTCATTGTATCGCCCGCCCGGTGCGGGTTTCGGGCACAATTTTTTGGTCGAGGCTTCGTTCAGCGGACCGGTCGATCCGTTGACGGGAATGATCGCAAACCTGACCGATATCGACAATTGGCTGCGCGCGGTTGCCTCTCGTTTCGACCACAAAGTGCTGAATGATTTGCCGGAGTTCGCTTCGACTGCGCCGACGCTAGAAATGATCGCGCGAGCCTTTTTCAGAGCGGTCTCAAGCCTGGTGATCCCGGGCGTGAGATTGAACTCGATTCGTTTATATGAAGGATCTTCGACCTGGGTCGATGATTTTGGGCCCTGACAAACGTCTTGGCTTGAATAAGCCTTCGGCAATCTCGACGAGATTTCGTTTCGTTTTGAGACGTTGATTGTCAAGAGCTTGTAAACAAACTCGATCAGTTTGCCGAGAAGTGATTCGATGAGAGTCACGCATTTTCGGTTTATCTTAGTAGGACTGCTGAATTTATCGATGGGTGTCTCCGCCTTTGCATCGACATCAGGCGTGACCTATCAAGGTCGCATATTAAAACCCGACGGTTCTCCCCTCGCGGGTCAATTCACCCAGTTCAAGATGCAAATTCGCACTCCTGATTCAGGCTCGTGCCTGATGTACGAAGAAGTGCAATCACAAGACTTGCGCAACTCCGGCGGCAGATTCTCATTGACGATCAACGACGGGAGCGGCTCAAGAACTGATTCGACCGGGCTTACGCTGGATCGAATTTTCTCCAACCGTGGTTCGTTCACGCTCAACCCGGCTTCGTGTAACGCGGGGTCAGGTCTCTTCGCGCCAGGGCAGAACGACGGCCGTAATTTGATTGTGCTCTTTAAAGACGAGACGATGGGTGCGTGGGAACCGATTCCCGCTCAGAAGATCAATTTTGTGCCTTACGCGTTTGAAGCGAAGTCGCTTGCGGGCTTCGGTGCGGATTCTCTTTTGCGCGTCGTGGATGCGGTCGGTGACCCGCTCACGGGTGTAGCGCCGCTGTCGAATACGCAATACACCGCCTTAATGGCGTTGGCGAACGGGTCATCGACGGCTTATACACGCAATGGCCAATTGAACGGAAGTACTTTGCCCTCGATGTCAGCGGGCGAAGTTCTCGGATGGAATGGCTCGACGTGGGTTTCGACGACGTCGACTCCGGGTGCAAACTCGATCACAACCACGATGCTGCAAAACGGTGTCGTCGATTCGACGAAGCTTGATCCAGCGATCTCGATTACGACAAGCGGAACCGTCGCTTCCGCGGTCACGACAACCCGCGATTTCAAAGTTTATGCGGCAGCCCCTTCATCATTCTACGTTGGCTTCTTAGCAGATCCGGCTCTGGCTTCGTCTTACACACTGACTTGGCCACTGACTCGCGGCTTGAACGGACAAGTTCTGACTTCTGACGGCTCAGGCAAGATGACTTGGACGACGCTCTCTTCGGCAGGCATCACGTCGCTGACTGGCGATGTGACGGCATCTGGTCCTGGAGCGGCTACGGCAACTGTCGCCTCGGTTGGAGGATCGACGGCGGCGCAAGTTCATTCAGCGGAGCTGGCCGCCAATGCTGCAACATCGTCGCTGACGGCGAATGCGATCGTTCGGCGTGACGGATCCGGAGGTTTCTCCGCAGGTGCAGCGACGCTCGCAAGCACGATCTATAAAGACTCTGGCTCGAATACCGTGACCGTTTCGGCACCTGCGAGTGTAACGTCGTCATATGTTTTGAAGTGGCCTCTGGCCGCTGGCTCAGCCGGTCAAGTCATGTCGAC
>CAJYIL010000337.1 GCA_913774795.1 Pseudobdellovibrionaceae bacterium | reverse complement strand
CTGCGAGACCAAAAGGTGCTCGCAGTTCACGCTGCTCGGTGACACATCGAGGGGCTTAAGACCGAGTTTCATCCGCGCCGCAAAGCCCGATGCGGCGAAAGAGCTGTATGAGCAGGCTCTCGAGTTGAGCACTTCGCTCGGTGTCGTCACAAAGCCGGGTCAGTTTCAGGCCGACATGAAGATCAGCTTGGTGAATGACGGCCCGGTCACGATGATCTTAGACTCACGATGCACGTTTTAAACGTTCGTTTTCACGATCACGATCACGTTCACGTTTAAACGTTCAAACATGAACGCGATCGTGAACATGAACGCGAACGTTTAAAACGCCGAACGCCTGCCCAAATAAAAAGGGCCGGCGAACGCCAGCCCTTTGGATAAAACCTTAACCTGCGAAATCTTACAGCTGCATCAATCCCACAGCTTCCGGAGTTCCGATCGCTTTGCGAACCGCGATCGACATTTTCAAAAGCGATTCATAGTGCTTCGTGAGGTTGAGCTGCGAAGCCGCATCGCACTTGGCTTCCATCGGGTTCGGGTGCGTTTCGAGGAAGAGAGCATCGGCGCCGGCCGCAACACCTGCAAGCGTGAGGTGCGGCACAAAGCGTGGTTCGCCGCCTGCTGGATCAGCTGAAGAGATGCCGTAAAGACGTACGATGTGAGTCGCATCGAAACACGCTGGAGCACCGAGCTCTTGCATGAGAGGAATTGCGCGCATATCAGCGACGAGACGGTTGTAACCGAACGAAGCTCCGCGCTCTGTGAGAAGGACGTTTTGGTTGCCCGTCGAGCGGATTTTCGAAACCGCCGAAGCCATTCCCTCTGGCGCGAGGAATTGACCCTTCTTCACGTTGACCGGTTTGCCGGTTTTACCGCACGCAATGACGAGCGACGTTTGCTGACACATGTAAGCCGGGATTTGGAGAACGTCGACGTGCTCCGCGACCATGTTGATGTCTTCGTGACGGTGAACGTCAGTCAGAACCGGCACGCCAAATTCTTTACGGACTTTCGCGAGAATCTTGAGGCCTTCTTCGGCCATCGGACCTGTCCAGTTTTTCTCCGAACCGCGGTTATCTTTTTCGTAAGACGATTTGAAGATCAAAGGCATGCCGACGCGTTGGCAGATGTCGACGAGCGTGCGCGCCGTGCGCATAACGAGTTCTTCGGAGTCGATCACGCAAGGTCCCGAGATGACCGCGAGGCCATGACCTTGTCCGACTTTAATCGCTTGGCCGCTGCTCGTGACGGCCGGAACAACGAATTCGCGTTTTGGAAGGGTCGTTGTCTCTGTTCTTTCTTTCGTCATCATCTTCAATCTCTCCTCGGAGCCAAACGGCTCCGCTAAATAATTTTAATTTAATTCGATTCGTTCTCGCGAACGAGTCGGTACGGTTTGTACTCGCCCATCCGCCAACCCGAAATGCGCTCAAGCCAATCGCTCAAGACCAATCGCAAATCGGAGAACCGAAACTCCGCCCACGTTCGATGCGGATCAAACTGCCAATTCTGCGAAGCCACCAAAGGGGCCATGATCGCAGGATGCGTGCCTTCGTACATTCGCAAACCGTACTGGCGATCATACTGGAAATTCTCGAAATCCCCATCCTTTTTGTCGCCGTGCCACAGTCGCTCGAAGAGCCTAGATTTTTGACCCATGAGCTGCGGGGGTTTGACCCAGCCGTAATGAAAAATACGCGCGCCCGAAGGCGCCACGACCGGCTTTTCGCCGTTGACCCGAAAGCCTTGAGCGTCGTTCCAGGAGCGAATCCCGGTCGTGCGCCGAACCATGCGCACTTCGTTTCGGTACCACTTTCGCGAAGTGGCGACCGTCGAGTAGCTGCTGTAAAAGTGGATATATTTGAAAAGAAGTCCCTGGATCTCCGGATTTCGACCATGGCGCTCTAATGCCTCGCGAATGCGCGGGTAGTCGTCTTCGTGAATGACCTCGTCAGCCTGAATATACAAGCACCATTCGTGATGGCAGTGATCGAGAGCCTCATTTGTCTTCTCGGAGAGGATCAGGCCGCCTTTCGTTTTCTTGGTGTCCCAGAAGGCGTCGAAGATGCGGATTTTCGGATCACCGATCGCGGCGATCATCTCACGCGTGCCGTCGTCGCTTTGTCCGACTCCGACGACCATTTCGTCGACCAAGGGCAGCACGCTCTTGATGCTCTCGAGAACGGGATAGCCCATGAGTTTGCCATTGCGAATGACGGTGAAGCCGGAGACGGGGATGCGGTGCTGATCGGAAGACATGTGCAGGCAAGGTAGCAACGCTCTGTTCCGAAGTCTAGCGCCTGATACGCTGGGCAATGTTGATGCGATCTCGCCAAGCAGTTACGCTTATCGAATGCGGAAAGTGATGCTCGTCATCGATGAAATTCAGCAAATGGTGGGACTTGAGTCCTTCTTGCGGCGCCTCGGCTTCGATGTGCTTTCACTGAGTAAAGACTCGCAAGTCGCCGATGCCCAGCTGGGATTTTTGCCTGATATCGTGATCGCCAGTCATCACGGTCGAAATGTCGACGGCGTCAAACTTTCGCGGCAGTTGAAAAAGCAAATGCGACCGCCGCCGCGGATCGCGATCAGTTACACGACGGCTCCGCCCGCGCTTTCGAAAGACGATGAAAAATCAATCGATGCACTGCTCGAGATACCCGCGACCGGTGAGAATGCGATTCGTCTCCTTTCGCAGTTGGCCGGGCTGAATTCCGAGCCTCTCCTGGAAAAATATCGAAAGTTCGCGACCGCAAAACTGACGCGCGATGAACAAGTCGTCATCGTCCAGGGTTCATCGGCCGGCGGAGGAAAACTTGTCGGCGCACTGGGATCACTTGGCGAAGAGTCGTCTGAGTGGGATCCAAAAACGAAACCGGGTAAGAGCGCGACGGCGCGCTCCGAGCGATCAAATAAATACGACGCCTTTCTTGAGAATCACGCAAAGGATCTCGCGAATGGGGCGGCCGAAAAAGTTCTTCCGCGCGAGCGCGCTCAGCAATTGATGAAAAAGCTCAAGGAAGACTCGGCGAGCGACAAGGATTTGATGGATAAAATCAATGCCGAGAAACTCAAATTCGCGGAAGCCTTGTTTAGAGAAGACGAGTCGAAGAAGCCCAAATAAGATCGGTTACTTCTTTTTCTTAAAGAGCATACCCACGACATCTTTGAGATCGCCGCGGAGCAGAGAGTCGGATGAGGCGCCTGCCGCAGGCTTCGTATTATTAACGAGAACCATTTCGCGTTTCGCGTCGATGAAATCTGGGTCGAGCGAAGTCGCGTGCGCCAAGTTTTTCTTCGCGTTTTCGATATCGCCAAGAAGTCGCAGATTTAATCCGCGAACGAAATAATAAATCGGCCCATGTCGGTCTTCTGGCGCGATTTGGCCGAGTTCGTCGCGAACTTTCTCGTTCGTATCTCCACTCGGTTTCGATTTCATGCGAGACCACATTAAAAGGAGACGCGCCTCGGAAGTCGGGGGTGCCAACTTGATCGCTTTCTCCAGCATCTCGTTCGCCTTCTTGAAATCTCCCGTGGTGAGAAGAGGGCGCGCCGTCTCGATGAGTTGTTCAGCCTCCAGAATCGCGGAGGCCTTGCCTTTCTCCAACTCCAGAAGATAGCCGGCTTTTTTGCCTTCATCGCTCAAGACGCCGTAAGCTTCTGCGATCAACGAGAAACATTTCTTGGCCAGCTCACGGATTTCATTCGGAGCATCTTTCGCAAGTTTATCCGGATGGAGAATCTTCGCGAGTTCGTGGTAGCTGCGTTTAATATCCGCGTCTTTCGCTTTCGGAATGACGTGCAGACGCTCGTAGTGATTTTGCTTTTCGAGTTCGACGATCAAACGGGTGAGGCGCTTTTTTTGCGCCGACGTATCGATCACAGCCGCAGCTTCGCCGAAACGAATCACGCGGCTGACGAGAAGCGCGTGGAGAGCCGGATAGAAGAACTCTTCGGAGATGTTCGACTCCGCCAGCGCTTGTTCAAGCGTTGGTTTTGTCATCAGGTGCGTGATGAGTTCCGGTACGCGCTGAACGACGGGAATCGAGAAGACTCGGTGCTTGTCCGCGTACTCTGAATTCTGTTTTATGTTGTAGCGCATCCACGGAAGATAGAACGACTTCAGCCAATCGAGCTTCACTTTCGAGACAAGCCATTCGTTCAAGAGTTCGGTGTAAATGATGCGGTCGGTGACGGCGTCTTCGCGAAGCTCATCGCTTTCGACGAAGTTGATTTTAACACCGGTCTCCATGACGGTTTTCGAAAGACGCAAGCCCTGTTGCTCCGACATGACGATTTGAATCGCGTGCGGCGACAAAACGTTGGCTTCGACGAGGCGTTCGCCCATCTTCTTTTGCTTGCCGCCGGTGACTCGCATGACTTCTTCGATCTCTTCTTGAGAGACGAAGCCGTACTCGACCATCAAAACGCCGAAGTAAGACTTCGAGTCCTTTTGGTTGACCTGAACGATTTGTCCATTTTGGAAACCGACACCGCAGACGTCGCCATCGGGGCTGATGATATTCAAGTGGCCATGCACGCGCGGGTGGAACAAAAGAGAGAAAACCCACGGGAGATCGAAGCCGTGAACTTCTTCGGCGTCGTTGATGGCTTTGATGCGCTCTTTGTGAGAGATAGTCTCTTTCATCAAGAGAGCCTGCATCGGAGCTAAGGGCGCTTCGAGCTTGGTGTCGAATTTCGATTCGAGCGTCGTGACCATTTCTTTCAGATCGAAAGGTTTCGTCAAAAACGCGGCCGCACCACACTCCGCCATCGCATCGCGCGCGAAGTTCTTATCTTTGTAAATACCGCTCATGAGCACGATCGGCATGTCGGGAAAGTCAGTGCGAATCTGTTTTGCGAGCATGCGGCCGTTCATTTTCGGCAGCATGCAGTCGACGATCGCGGCTTGGAACGAAGTCAGCTTGAGAATCGAAAGCGCCTCATCGGGCTTCGTCACATGCGAAGCCTTAAAGCCCGAGCGAGTGAAAGCTTCGTAAATCGCTTTCCCTAAATTCGCGTCGTCTTCGACGATGAGAATGTTGATTTCGTCTCTTTGCATGAACCCTTATCCTACCAGGCAAACGCCCACATCCTTTATCGACGAAAAAGGGTGGCAGCTAAACCGGACTCGACTTTGGGCGGTGGTCGGCGCATCAGATCGAGACTGGTGCGCCTTCAGCTTAGAACATATGACGGCGGTAACTGACCGACGAGATAAACCCAAGTGAGAGCATGATCGTCAGCATGTTCGTGCCGCCGTAGGAAAGCAGAGGAAGAGGGATCCCGACGATTGGCAAAAGCCCTGTGACCATTCCGATATTAATGAATTGGTGCCAGAACAGAATACTCAAGACGCCGATCACCAAAATCGCTCCGGCCTTGTCGCGCGCTTTTTGAGCGATGCCGATCATCAATAAAAAAAGCATCGCGAAGAGTGACACGACCGCCATCGAACCGATGAATCCATATTCTTCAGAAAGAACCGAGTAGATGAAATCGGTGTGGCGCTCGGGCAAGAACTCAAGCTGTGACTGGGTGCCTTTTCTAAAACCTTTACCGAAAACGCGGCCCGAGCCTACGGCGATTTTCGATTGAATCGAGTTATAACCTTTTCCGCGTGGATCACGAGACGGATCGATGAAGGTATAGACACGATCTTTCTGATAATCGTGAAGCGCGAAGAACCAGGCACCGGTGGCGCAGACAATTCCGATCACGGTTACGACGATCAAGATGGTGCGCTGGATGCGTAAGAAAAAGAGGATCGAAATGCCGATCAGTCCCAGCATCATCGCGGTTCCGAGATCGGGCTGCTCGGCGGTGACGAGAAACGGAATACCAATTAAGACGAGCGGTAAGATGAGTTGTCTTAGGCCCAATCCCTCGGGGTGAGATTTTGTC
The DNA here is from genome assembly GCA_913774795.1 of Pseudobdellovibrionaceae bacterium. Taxonomy (GTDB): domain Bacteria; phylum Bdellovibrionota; class Bdellovibrionia; order Bdellovibrionales; family JAMPXM01; genus CAJYOV01. The sequence continues at coordinate 2,848 of CAJYIL010000337.1, read as the reverse complement.
GACATGACTTTCGCGAGAATAAGAACGAGCGCGACTTTCATCGACTCGGACGGCTGATAGGAGAAGAAGCCAAAGTCGAGCCAGCGGGTCGCGCCGAGGGCGGTTTTTCCCACGAACTTCACCGCGACGAGTGCGCCTAAGTTCAAACCGTAAATCACGTAGGCAAGGCGCACGAACAGGTTGTAATCGATGAGCGTCGCCGCGAAATAAAAGGCCCAGCCCACACAGAGCCAGAAGACTTGTGACCAGAAGAGTCGGTCTGTTCCGCCCATCTCGTTGTGACCGTGAGTCGCGGAGAAGACGTTGATGAGACCGATGATGTTAAGGCCGACGATGACGGCGGCGAAATTCCAGTCGATCTTTTTTAAGAAGGTTCGGCCTTCAACTTGGCTACCGATCATTAGTCGACCTCGGCTTCTGGCTCAGGTTCTGTCGCCGGAGTTTGAATTTGAATGACGGGCTTCGTCCCTTTTTTGTCGGTCTCGCGAGTCAGCCACTCAGGGTGATATTTAGCGACGTAGGATTGAACGATTTCTTTTGCGACGCGGGCCGCGTTCGATCCGTGGCACGCGTGCTCGGCCAAAATGCCAAAGGCGATCTCGGGGTTGTCTGCGGGCGCATAACCGATAAACCAGCCGTGGTGACGTTGGTACTTCGGACGATTCTCGCAGGTCGAGTAAATGTCATTTGCGGCGAACGACATGACTTGCGATGTTCCGGTCTTGCCGGCGATCTCGACGAACTTGAGTTTTGATCCGCGAGCAGTCCCGCGTGTGCCGTTGACGACTCGTCTCATGGCTTCGCGAACGGTATCGAAGACCTCGCGTTTCACTTTAAATTCACCATTCGGATCGCCAAAGTCTTTCACGATCTTCGGTTCGAACTCCGTGATGACTTTGTTTTCAGGCGACATAATCTTGCGAACAACGAACGGCTTGACGACCTTGCCGTAGTTCGCAATCGCGTTGTAGGCGATCGCCATTTGAAGGGGAGTCGTCAAAACGAAACCTTGCCCGATCGCGACCGACAAGTTTTCGCCTGGCTGCCATTCTTCACCGATCGTTTGTTTCTTCCATTCAGGTGATGGCATCAGGCCCGAGCGTTCGCCTTGGAGTTCGATGCCTGTCTTTTTGCCAATCCCGAAGTTCGAGATGTACCGGAACATCTTCTCGATGCCGAGAGCGATTCCCATTTTGTAGAAGAACACGTTCGATGAACGTTCGATGGCTTCGGAGACCGTGATGTTTCCTTCTCCGCCTCTTTGGTGATCATGATAAACGCGGTTACCGAATCGCATCGAACCTGGCGCGTTCACGATCGTGGTCGGCGTGATGACGCCTTCAGAAAGAGCGGCGGTCGCGATGAGCGGTTTGAACGTCGAGCCTGGCGAGTTGTGATCTTGGATGACCTTGTTTCTCAAAGGGCGATCGGGGTCGTTGATTAACTTCGACCAAAGAGAACCCGAGATGCCCGTCGAGAATTCGTTTGGGTCATACGATGGGCCCGAGACCCACGCGAGCACTTCACCGTTTGATTTCATCGCGACGAGACCGCCGATGAATCCTTGGCCGACGAACGCGCGGTACGCCGTATCTTGAATGTCTTTATCGACCGTCAAGACAACGTTGTTGCCCGGAGTCGCTTGCACGATACCGGTGAGGTTGCCGAGAAGTTTGGATTCGCCGTTTTGTGTTTCGCGGCCTCTGGCATCAACCTGTTGAACCGAAATTCCGTCTTTGCCGCGCAGATCGAGATCAAGAATTTCTTCGAGACCGGCTTTACCGATGATGTCGCCTTGCTGGAGCTTTAGTTTCTCGCCGTATTTTTCGTTTAAGATAGGAAGTTGGCGCTTCGAGACTTCACCGACGTAGCCGAAAAGCTGAGCGCCATCGGCTTTGAGCGGATAACTCCTCAAGACGTTTTCACGAATGTCGAGGCCCGCGTACTCGTTCTTGATGATCTCAAGGTTGAAGATCTCATCACGCGAGAGGTTGTCTTTCAATTTCACGACGCGAAAGGGGCCGTTCAACTTCTTCGATCGTTGCACCATTTGCACGATCGTCGCCGGCGCCATGTTAAGCGCTTTTCCGACCGCTTCGGCGGTCGTCTCGAGATCGCGGCCGACGTACTGAGGAGAGAGAGTCACTTCGAAGCCCGGCAAGTTCTCGACAAGAATTTCGCCGTTACGGTCGTAGATGATTCCGCGCGGGGCCGCGATCTTCGTTTCTTTGATCGAGTTTTGCTCCGAGAACGCGCGAAGTTCGGCGCCGTTGATGATCTGCAGATACCACAAACGGATGAAGAAGAGCGTGAAGGTAAAACCGATGAGCATGTAGAGGATGCGGTACCGCGGGAGGTACTCTTTCGCTTCATGCTCGTTCGCTACGTACTGAGCCATTTGCTGCCAAACCTTCTTATGAAATTCGCGCGGTTGCTTCCGGGGCCAGTTCGCGATCAGTCATGTGATCGATGAATCGGAACACCGGGAACAAAAGCGGAGCGACGAGCGGAGTGAGAAGCGCTTCGATCAACCAGTCGATGACGGCGGGAGACGAAAGCGGATCACCAAACACGTACGTGGCGCCCCAGTGATAAATCTGAAAGAGAAGAGCGCCGAGACCTGTCACCATCATGACGTAGCTTGCGCTGTTCCAGTAAATCCGTTTTTTGAAGACTTGCGCCGTGAGGGCCACGCCTAAGCAAGACACCATCAACACGCCTTCGGGCATCGCCGTCATCGAAGCGAGAACGAACGCGGTGAGGTACGAATAGATGATCGTTTCAAGAGTCGAGCGGTGAAGAGCGACGTAAATGAGGACCGGGATCCAGAGCGCCGGCGACGGAAAAT
>CAJYIL010000336.1 GCA_913774795.1 Pseudobdellovibrionaceae bacterium | reverse complement strand
CGGCTCTCTTCTTTGCGCAGATCTTTTTTCCCGCGAAGTAGTTTTTCGCGAAATCTTGAACGAACGGGTAGTGCTCCGGGGGAATTTCTATCCCGGAGATAGGTTTGACACTGATCAGACGCCACTTGGGATCCTGAATCTCGCCACCGAGCTCGCGGTGAAAGTAGGCGCGCAATAGCGGGGCTTGAAACACGCTGTAGAGATGAGCGCAAAGGCGATCGTATTTTTTTGCGAGATTGTGGCCGAAGTAGATACTGAGCGTGAAGTCGGATGTCTTGAGATCGTGGAGTGATTTTTGAATCAGCTGATCAAGTTCATCGCTGACAGTTTTAAGGATCGGCTTCGACTTCAGTTCTTGAATGGTTGAGACCGATGGAATTGGCCGATGCCCGCGCGCGCCGGCGAGAAGAGAAACGTAATAGCCCAATGTTTGATACCGGTAGCTCTTGCAGAGATTGTAGACGCGAAGTCCGCGCTTTTTTCCCGGGTCTTCGGTTGTTAAGTAAGACTTCGCGGAGCAGACTTCAACGCCTTCGATCTGAACGGGCCACTCGTTGGGATCATCGAGAACTAGCAAGTGTTTCATTTATTGCGTCGTCTTCTTCTGCCCGGGTTCGATGATTAAAAGATTCGCGTCATAGGTTAGGATCCCGAGCAAGATCGATGAAATCACGCGGTGAATTTCGACCCAATAATAATTGCCAGTTGCGAACGGATTTGCATTAAACGGATCAGCAACAAGCAGACACTTTTTCTCGCGATCAATTCCCGCGATGACGACGAAATGGCCGGTGGGTTCGCCCGCAATTGGGTCGGGAAGATTTGTCGCGCCAATCTCGCGAGCCGATTGATAGAGGTACGTTGCGCTGAGCCCGGTGAGAATCGGGACACCACGCTCGAGATATCGCCGAATAAGTTTAGGCGTCAGATCCTCGAATAGAACTTCACCACCGAGGCGAAAGTATTCGAGGTATGCATCGCTCGCGAGTTGTAGCTTCGGATGATCTTTAACGAGCTTTTGGGCCTCGATAAACTTTGGAAGTTGGCTCGCATCGGAATTGAACCAGCTCGGGTCAAACATATCGACGTTGTAAGTGAAGATCTTCGCCTGATACCCCCGCTTGAGCGCATCGCAGCCGAGATTAACGGCCAGTGTGCCGCCGTCTTCGAGATGCGAGATCTCGGAGATGATCGAAGGCAGACTCACCGGATCGTCAAAGAATTGGTAGACCCCGTGAAGGCAGGTGGGTCCGCACGTCGTCTCAGTCGGTTGAGGAAGAATTTTGAAATCAAGCGTCGTGCGCATATCTATTAAATAAGACTCTCCGCCCGATGATTGAGCAAATGGACTTCCCTTTAGAAGATGTGTTCTCTTGTACGCAATTTTCCTGGTAAATATATTTAATTTATAGACGTAATAGGTTTTATCGTCGCCCGGGAGCCGCAGCGGTCGCGGGTTTTCGAGTGTTTCGCAAGCCGTACTAAGTACCCGTGAATGGCCTTATTTTGGCGATTCTGATGCTTTAAATCGTGTTCCGCAAAACTGGTTGGTGTTGATAAAAAACAACAGCATCCGATTGCGGCGCGTAAAGAGTGTTAGCCGTTTGACAGAAAAAGATTGCCTTATCGATTTCTCGATTCCTACGATTGGCTTGAGCGCGTGCGTCTAGAGTCTTTCGACTAAGCCTTCAATAGGATATGGGAGGCGTCCATCGAGAGAACTCTTCGCGCGTGTGAAGACGAATTAGGGTTTAGACAGCTTCAGGAAGTCACAAAATTGATCGATCGGACCAACCGAGAGATTACTAACTAAGGAGAGCAGCAAATGAAACGTCTCGCACTTATCGTAAGCGCTATCGCTATGACAGCGACCGCTCACGCTCAAGATGCAACAGAGTTCAAAAACGGTGGCGAATTCCGCGCCCGTTACGAGAACTTCTTCAATAAATCGGCTATGGAAAATGGCATGCCTGAGCAGCACACTGATGCTCGCTTGAAATGGGACATGAACATCCGCAAGGGTGAGCGTCTCCAAGCGCATGTTACTCTCCTTCACAACGCACGCTTCGGCGGCGCTGCTTCGCAAGGTGATTACTACTCAAACGGTTACACAGCGTCGAACAGCAACGTTCTCGACGTGAACCGTGCTTGGGGCTGGTGGAGAGCTTCAGATGCAGTTTCGTTCAAACTCGGCCGTATCGGTATCGAGTTCGCTGACGGCGCTGTTTTCTCGGAAAACGACTGGCAAGCGGTTCCAGTCGCTCACGAAGGTTTGAACGTAGCATTTGATACATCGTTCGCGATGTTCAACCTCTACGGTATCAAAACTCGTGAAGCGGTTGTTTCGAATGCGTCGACTGGTTACGTAGGTAACTCAGATCCAGAGCGCAACCACTACATGGCGACAATGGATTTGAAGAACATGCCTTCGGCGATCAAGATGGCAAACGTTCACCTCATCGACATCATGGATGACGGCGCGACTGCTGCGACTGGCACGACGAACATGCAACACATCGGCGCGACAATTGGTGGCGACGTTGTTGGCTTCATGTACAAAGCGACGGCTGCATTCCAATTCGGAACAGCATTGAAAACTCCGGCTCTCGATCAAAAGATGTCGGCAAACATGTTCGACCTCATGCTCGGTTACGGCTTGCCAGAAACTTTGGGCCTCAAGCTCTCGGCTGGCTACCACATGGACTCGGGCGACGACAACGGAACAGACGACAAGAACAACACGTACGATGGTCTCTTCTACGATCGTCACAACTACGCTGGTTTGATGGACGTCGTTAACTGGGGTAACTTGACGTACTGGAACCTCAACGCTTCGATCATGCCAATGGAAGATCTCGAAGCTGGTCTCGGCTTCTACATGTTCTCGAAGTCGAAAAACGCCGGAACAACAAACTTCGGTCGCGGTATCGTCTCGACAGCAACTACAGCTGCTAACGACTCGGCAATCGGTTCGGAACTCGACATCTTCGCAAACAAGTCGTACGGCCCAGATTTGAAAATCGGCGCTCGTTACAGCATGTTCATGCCGGGTGCTTCGATGAAGAACACTGCGCCTGCACAAGACAAAACTGCTCACCAAGCTTACTTGCAAGCTTCGGTTGCGTTCTAATCTCGAAAGAGAACTTGAAAACCGGAAAGGCTGGACGAGAGTCCAGCCTTTTTCTTTTGGTGGAGGAAAACTCGACGGGAGCTTAGGTCGAGATATTGCGCAAAACACTTCTAGAGCGGCTGGCCTTCTCCGATAGAACCTTGTGGGTAACCTCAAGGCATTTTTATTTGTAGCGTTTGTCAGTGCGACAGCTTGGGCGGGTGGTCCGAAGGGAACCCTGAGTTTGTCATCGGGGCTCACACGGGAGTTAAACGCGGTGTTGAAGGCAGGTGACTCTGTTCACCATTCACTCGTCGCGCAAAACGAAGAGCTCACCGACATTGGCTTGCGGGATCTGCTCAAACAAATCTCGACGGCGCGGACGCATTTGAGTCTTGCGAAAGAATATGAGCGTCCTCATATCGTGCGCATTCTCGATGCGGCGAAAGAGCAGTTCGAACTCTCGCAAGTGGCCTATGGACAAGAGCGCCGAGCGCGTCTGACCGAAGGCTTTAACCAGCTCGTAAACCTAGTCCGCATCTACAAGCTTGATAAGCAGTACGGCATTTATTTTTGCCCCAACGATAAGTCGACGTGGGTGCAAACCGGAACAAAAGCGCAGTATCCCTTTTCGACGAGTGGCTCGCGTGAGCCCTGCGGTTTGAAAGTGGAGCGTTGAGTTCATGCTTGATCAGCTGCTCAATTCACTTCCGAAGACCGTTATTGCGATCGTCGCGATTGTGATTGGCTTCGTCGTTATCGTCGCATCGGATCCGCCGCGCACCACTTGCGATACGCAGCTCGAATTATTTCAGCAGCAGCAGAGTGAGTTTTTAGGTGGCAAAGATGCATCGGGAAAAACTCGCAAAGCTTCGATCGCAAAACTGTATTCAATTTGCCAAGAATCGAATAGCCCAGGCGGCTGCTTCGAGTACTTCTTGAGATTGAAGAGATTGAATCAGGATTTAGATCTCATTCCGAAACAGTGCTCAGAAACTGTCGCTCAAGATTCGAACCTCAAAGGATGGGTCCTGAAGAGCATGAAGTTAATGACCGAGATCTCTTGGGGAGATCGCGGGCCCGCATCGATCACGCGAAAAAATGCGTGGTTTGATGCGAGCGATCTTTCGATGTTCTGCGCGTTGAAGAAAAACGCGACGCAAATTTACGGCGTCGAGGCGATGGATACATGGCGAGAAGTGACGCTCTCGAATTTACCCGAAGCCGAAAAAGTCGACCGGGAGAGCCTTTATCAAAAGAGTTTGATTTCGACTCCATGCGAAGCCTACCGATAGAGTCAGTGCGCTCTGGAGCTTCGTTACTCCGATCAATTCAGAGTTATCACAAAGAGGCGACGGCGAGCTGATCGACACGAACGAGTCCGGAACGAAGGGCTCGAACGTAAACGTTCATGCGAAACGATGGATCTTCGCGATGCGAGATCTCGTATTTATTCGCGCGGCGATTCAGGATGTGCCACTCCAGTGGATTCAGGCCAAAATCCGCGAGCTGTTGGCGAAGTGAACGTTCTTGTGTTTCGATTTTTTCGGCCCCCATAGAAACCCTCCCTTTGTGAGTTGATCGAGCTTTAGAGCAAAGGGTGTGCTCAGGGCGTCCGGCAATTGATGCGATCTAGAGGTATTTGTCCGGCCGGTTGTCCGCGAGTTCGGACAGGGGTTGCATCGATTCGGACTCGGGCGCATGCTTCGGCCATGACAAAATTCTTTGGTATTTTATTGGTGGTTGAGTTTTTGGTCGCCGCGGCGGCGCCGGTCATCTTCACGACGATTGAAAACCGCATGGTTGCGGGAATGGTTGCGGGAGCGATCTTCGTCGCGCTCGGCGTTTTCATCGTGATGGTCGGCGTGCAGAATCGGCCGTTTCGTAAAACACCGACGTTTTGGGCGGGCTGTCTGCATCTTTTTGGTAGCGCGCTGCCGCTCTTGATCACGCGGTTGATCAACTTCTCTCGGGGATTTGAAGACGTTGTCGTCTTGGGTTTGCCGGGCCCGGTCTTTCATAAGGTCTCAACGTACATCTTTTTTATTCTGTTGATTGCAACGACCGTCGACCTCGTTCGGTCTTGGCGCGAAAAGGCGCGGGCCAACTGAATTTCCGAAATTCAGTCTGCATCCGTGCGTTTTTTGAATCTTCGCGGACCGAGCTTGAAGTGAACGAACGCGATAGTAAATCAAAAATGTTTATAAATTCGGTGTAAAAAAAAGGGATCGTGAGATCCCTTTTTTGTTTCGCTTACAGTGCGAAAGGTTTTGGAGAGATAGGCTCTGGGCGCTCGAAGAAGTCGAAAGCTTCTTGGCCGAGAGGGAGCATCGCGAGGTTGCGAGCTTTTTTAACTGCAGCTGCAACTTTCTTTTGTTGGGCGAGCGAGAGTTTCGAAATGCGCGCTGGAGTGATCTTGCCGCCTTCGCTAATGAAACGAGCGAGAGTCTGAGGATCTTTGTAATCGAAGTGGTAATCCCCTGGGAACTCTGGGCGGTATTTCGAACGTACGTTCTTTCTCATTTATGCAGTCCTTCTCTTTATTTCCATCTATATAGATAGAGTCAGTCTAGCTTCTACGCCACTCGCGGGCCCGGTCATGTTCCCGAGGGTTGATTCTCAGGGGTCCGTGGTCGTCAATGCAGCTCTGGTCGAGCTTTTGGTGACGGCGGGTGGTTCTTGAAACGAGGATTTTGTATACGATAGAAATCGTTTGCCAACAAGCGGCTTTTTCCCTATACCTAGCCCTTCCGTAACGCGAGAATTTGGAGAGTCCATGGGACGTTGTGAACTGACAGGCAAAGGCCCGGTTGTAAAAAACTTGGTAAGCCACTCGAACATTAAGACGAAATCGACGGCGCAGCCGAATATCCAGAAAAAACGCCTCTTTAGCCAAGCACTTGGCCAAATGGTCACTCTCCGTATCGCGGCAAGCACGATCCGCGACATGGAACACACAGGCGGCTTGGATAAGTACATTTTGAATTCGGGCGACGAGAAACTCTCGAAGCGCGCTGGCGTGATCAAAGCTCGCATCCGCTCGAAACTCATGGGCAAGAAGGGCTGATCAGATGAAACTCGGTATCAAAAAAGGCGCAAAAGTTCAGGTTATCTCGGGCGCAGATAAGGGTCGTTCGGGAACAGTTCTCGAAGTCGATCCTTCGAACCTCCGTCTCCGCGTTGAAGGTGTTCGTGTTCAGACGAAACACTCGAAGCAGAACGGTCTTTCGAAAGCTGAAGGCTACATTCACTACTCGAATGTGAAGCTCACTGAAGCGGCGACTAAAGGCGCTTCGAAAAAGAAAACTGCGAAGAAGACTGCAAACAAGACAGCGTAAGCTGATCGGTTTGAAGGTTTTGTGTGGGAAGGAGAAGCCGGTGGCTTCTCCTTTTTTGCTTTTTTGCTCAAGCGTAGCGGGCTTACACTGAAGCTGTTAGATTTCGCGCTCAAATCGGTTTGGAGAATTCAATGACACGTCTTTTGTTGGTTGGTGCGATGGTTTTGGTCTCGGGTGCGGCATTCGCGGCAGATGAAAAGCCGTCGGACTTCGTTGTTTGCAAGAGCGCGAAATCGGTTCGTACGTTGAGCATTACTCCTGACCAAAAAGCGTCGACTTGCAAAGTCACCTACACCAAAGGTGGCGTGCCGGAGACGGTTGGCGAGCACACGACAAAATCGTCCTGCAAATCGATTCTTTCGCATGTGCAATCGACACTCGAAAATTCGAAGTGGAATTGCAAAACGGTCGGGTCGGCAACGGTTACAACAAGCTCGGCGGTTCAGTAATTGTCGGCGTCCGCTGCCAACGGCACGGATGTTTTGGATGTCGCTGTTCTTCAGCTGACATCGGTTGATGACGTTTCGAAAAACGTCGCGAGTCTCATGACGGAGCTAGCGGCTCTTGAAGCCGCTCCTCCACAACTCATTTGTCTTCCCGAAAACTCATTGTATCTCCGGCTCCGTGAGGGCGAGGCGATTCCATCGATTGCATTGGATGACTCGCGAATGGCGCCCCTTCGTGATTGGGCACGGCGTT
>CAJYIL010000335.1 GCA_913774795.1 Pseudobdellovibrionaceae bacterium | reverse complement strand
CGAGTTCACCGAACACAGGTTGTGGGCGACCCACTCTCCCCGCTTTGACATCGTCGGGATGATGATGAAGAGGCTCAGCGGCGTCCATTCATCCCCTTCTTCGACCGCCAGCATGCGCTTCACCGGTTCGGGCAATGTAGCCGTTCGGTGCGCAAAGCCCGCCACAAAACCCGGAACAATCGCGCAGTCGTAGAACACCCATCGCGGCATCGCCATTCCGCTCGGCCCAAAGGCTTTCGCCTCAAGACTTAAGATGCGGTCGGCGAAAGTGACTTCGTCCATCTCGAGCGGATTTTTATAAAGAACGTCGTGAGGGAACCAGTCGAGACCGGAGTGCAGAGCTCCGGGTTTCTCGATGCGATTTTCGGGGCGAACGAACACGTAAGGCCGGATATCTGGGTTGGTCATCCAGTTCAAACGCAGATCGTTGGTAAAGATGGGATTTTTAGAAGCACGCATCGTTCAAAGAGCGTGTCATGAAATTGAGGGCGTGACACCTAGGTCTTGGTCTAGTGTCACGCCGTCTCCCGAGGGCCGCTCGCGAGCAGCGCTCGAGTCAGCCTGCGCGATTAAAGTTCATCGAGTCGACGACAAAAGCGGAGCTCTTGCCTTCGCCGTAAATGAAACCTTTGATCGTCATAAAGACGCTTGTTTCGTCATCACCCTTTTTATAGTTGCAAATCTTCTCGGCTTCGAAAGATCCGCCATCCGGCGAAACGATGACTTTCGTATTCTCGCACGACCAGCCTTTGCCTTTGTAAACGCCGTAGACGGCTTTCACTTCAGGGATGGACGCGACACGCGAGCGAACTTGGTCGGGCGTCAGCGGGCTTGCGTGAGCGGCACTGCTCAGAAAAAGTGCGATTGCGAGGAGAGCTGTCTTCATGGTGATCCCTTTCATAAGTTTTTCTCGAGGAGCATTTTGCACCTAAACAACTTTAGTTCAAGGCGCGTGCCATCTTCACCGCGTAGCTGGCACCTTTCGAGGAGAGTGCGAGAGTGCCGTCACCGCTTAAACTTCTCGCAGAAACCGCGATCGACGGAGCCGGGAAAAGAGTGACGACTGAATCTTCAATCGACGTTGTAATCGAGTTTTCACCCATCAGCTTAAGTTTGTTGGCCTTCACTTCAACAGCGCCAACGCTCGGGAGGCCGAGACTTTCGATCTTGGCGTTTTTCAGAACAAGAGTGTCGGCTTGGATCGTCGTTCCTTTTTGACCGAGCTTTGTGCCATCACAGATCAACACGACCTCAGCCGAAACGAGAATCGCAGCATCGGCGGTGATCGGCGCTTTCGGGTTGAGACCTTCGGTGAGATCTTGAAACTCTTTTGGATCGCAACCCAGATTGGTGAAAAAACCAGTGCCCGGAGATAGATTCACGAGCACCTTATCTTTCTTTAAGAGCAGGCTCGTTGGCGAAAGAGGCGCCACTTGGCCACGCCAGCTTTTGCCGACCGTTTGGGTCACGGTGATGCGAGCGTCAGGTTTGACGCCGTCGACGAGAGCGCGGTAGAGGATGATTTGACCTGGCTGCGAGCCACCTGACATCGTGTCTTGCGAGCGCTCCAGCTGCTCGCGAGCTTCCCGCGTTCTCTCGATTTGCAATTTTTGGGCGGCCTCGTTGGCGCGCGCTTGCTGCTCCTCACGCTGGCGGCGCATTTCATCGATGTCTTTTTTAATCTGGTCGATCTTGGCCTGCGACTCTTCTGCCGCCGTTTTACCCGTCACCCGGGCGCAAGAGGCCATTGCCAAAATTGAGCAGAGAGCGATGAAAGCGTTTCTCGACGCGTGCATAAGAATCCTCAGGTTCGATTAGGGATGAAGCGAACCTGAGAACATCAATCTCTATGCCATACAGAGATTATTTAATGACGACGAGCCAGCATGACGCCATCGCCGACCGTCATCAGCACCGACGCGACTCGCGAATCTTGCGAAATCTTCTGGTTGAGATTTCTCAGAGCCGTCGTCGTCTCATCTGTCGCTTGCGGATCGGCGACATCACCGTGCCAGAGCATGTTGTCCAAGAGAATCAAACCGCCCGGACGAACCAGCTTTAAACACGCTTCGTAGTACTTCTCGTAATTCAATTTGTCCGCGTCGATAAAGGCGAAATCGATCGAATCAGGCTTCAATGTCGCGAGTGTTTCGAGCGCAGGCTTGAGACGAAGATCGATCTTGGTTTCGACGCCCGCCTCTTTCCAGTACGGGCGCCCGATGCGCGTGAACTCATCACTCACGTCACAACAGATGAGTTTTCCATCTTGAGGCAGCGCTTGCGCGATCATGAGCGCCGTGTAGCCCGTGAAGGTTCCGATCTCAAGCGCCGTCTTGGCCCCGATCGATTGCGCGAGAACACCGAGAAGACGACCGACGTCGCTCCCCGAAATCATGCCTCCGTTAGAAAGTTTCTCGGTCTCATCGCGCAAGCGACGTTCGAGCGGCGAGTCGACCGTGATCTTTTCGATCACGTAACGCGCGGTTCTTTCATCGGTGATGGCACTTTTAGTTCTCACGCTTTAATCGACCCGAGCATGTCTTCGGCTTTGACCCACTTATCAAAGTCTTCGGGCTTCACGAGATTCAGTTTCGAAGCGGCCTCTTTCAACGTCATCTCATTTTCGTGCGCGTGCTTGGCGATCTTCGCCGCGTTGTCGTAGCCGACATGCGGATTCAACGCCGTGACGAGCATGAGCGAATTGTCGAGGTGACGTTTGATCTGCGGAAGATTCGCTTTGATGCCTTCAACACAGTGTTCTTGGAACGACTCGCAGGCATCCGAGAGAAGACGAATGCTGTTTAAAACGTTAAATACGATGACCGGTTTGAAAACGTTGAGCTCAAAGTGTCCTGTCATGCCGCCGACCGCGACCGCCATATCGTTGCCGACGACCTGAGCGCAGACCATCGTCATCGCTTCGGACTGAGTCGGGTTCACTTTGCCCGGCATGATCGATGAGCCTGGCTCGTTTGCCGGCAAAATCAATTCGCCAATGCCTGAGCGAGGACCTGATCCGAGGAGACGAATGTCGTTCGCGATTTTCATAAGCGCGCACGCCATCGTCTTCAATGTTCCGGAGAATTGAACCAGCGGATCATGCGACGCAAGTGCCGCGAATTTATTCGGTGCGCTCACGAATGGAAGATGCGTTTCTTTAGCGATCGCGGCTGCGACTTTCACCGCAAACTGTGGGTGGGTGTTAAGTCCGGTGCCGACCGCTGTTCCGCCAATCGCGAGTTCGTAAATTTGCGGAAGACCTTGCTGAATTCGGTCCATGCATTGATCGAGCTGGGTCACGTAGCCCGAAAACTCTTGGCCGAGCGTGAGAGGTGTCGCATCCATCAGGTGCGTGCGGCCGATCTTGACGACCTTATCGAATTCTTTCGCTTTGTGATCGAGGCCATCGCGCAACGTCTTGAGAGCCGGAATGAGGCGCTTATTGATTTGCTCGGCGACCGCGATGTGCATGGCCGTCGGAAAAGTGTCGTTCGACGATTGCGCTTTGTTGACGTCGTCGTTCGGGTGAATGCCTTTTCCGCCGAGAGCTTGACCTGATTTTTCCATCGCGCGGTTGGCGATGACTTCGTTCGAGTTCATGTTCGTTTGCGTGCCCGAACCCGTTTGCCAAACGACCAACGGAAAGTGCGCGTCGAGCTCACCGTCGATCACTTCGTTTGCAGCCGCAATGATGTGTTTTGATTTGTCCTGAGCGAGAAGACCCAACTCGGTGTTGGTCATGGCTGCGCATTTTTTAAGAATGCCGAGCGCGCGGATCATCTCGCGCGGGAATCGATCGCCGCCGATTTTAAAATGCTCAAGCGATCGCTGAGTCTGGGCACCCCAGTAGCGATCGGCCGGAACATTGATTTCTCCCATGCTGTCTTTTTCAACGCGGAACTGCTGCATCGTTCTTTCCTCTCGCGCTTACGGCGCGGTTCTGTGGACGTAAGGGCCGACGGCCGCTTGGTCGACAGGATAAATCACTAACTCTTGTACGTTGACGTGCGCCGGTCGCGACACGCACCACGCGATCGTCTCGGCGATGTCGGTCGCCTTCAAAGGCGTCATGCCTTTGTAAACTTGCGCGGCTTTCGCTTTGTCACCTTGGTATCTCACTTCGCTGAACTCGGTTTCGACCATGCCCGGTTCGATGTTCGTCACGCGAACGGGTTTGCCGAGAAGATCCATCCGGAGAGCTTCACTGATCGCCCGCACCGCGAACTTCGTTGCGCTGTAGGTCGCGCCACCTGGATAGGTCCACCGGCCGGCGACCGAGCCGATGTTCACGAGGTGTCCTTGGTTCGCGATTAGCGACGGAAGAACGAGTCGCGTGACGTACAGCAGACCCTTGATGTTCGTGTCGATCATCGCATCGACATCGTCGAGCTCAACCGTTTGAACACTCGCCGTTCCGAGCGCGAGACCGGCGTTGTTCACCAAGACGTGGACGTCTTTAAGAACGTCTGGCGTGAGAGCCTTTTCCACTTGCGCACGATCGCTCACGTCAAACGCGAGAGTTTCAGCGCCGAGTTCCTCTCGCAGTTTCGCAAGCCGTTCTTCGCGACGCCCCGTTAAGATCAGCGAGTAGCCCGCGGTCTTCAGCGCGCGCGCGGTCTCAAGTCCAATTCCGGACGTCGCCCCGGTGATGAGAGCTTTTTTCTTCATCAGAACCGGAACCAAAAGATGATCGAAGGATAAAAACCAGATTCCTGATACGAGTTCGAAGTTTCAACTCCGCCGACAGGTGTCGACTTCGCGTATTTCAAGTCACGATAAGTGAGTTGAGGACCGACCCCGATCGCATTTCCGATGGCCGCAACGTAACTCATATCAACTCTGAAACCCGTCGCCTCCGCAAGCTTGGCCTCACCGCCCGTCACCGTGTACGTGCGTCCTCCGCCCAAAACATACGTGCCAATCAAGGCGAATGCTCCGTCGAAGATGCCGAGTGACGGACCATAATATTGACCCGACGCCTTCGCGTCGCCCGAGACCGATTGGTAGGAGTAAAGACCGCCGAAGTAGATCGACGTTCCTTCGATCAGGATGCCGAGCTTGGCCTCACCCAAAAGATCGTTCGTGTTGCTATTCCCACCCAAGAAACCGGTTTGGTCGGTCACTTTCGACGTCGTGTAGGAAACCGACGGTCCGAAGAGGATGGAGGCGTGAGCCGAAGTCGCGGCGAGAAGGGTCAATGCGAAGGCGATCAAAAATTTCATGGCGCTAGCTTCGAAAGCGCCCGTGTTTTTGTCAACTTGTGCTCCCCTCGACGCTTCGCTATATATGCGCCATGCCTTCCAAAAAACCGCTTCCGAAGCCCGTCTCCACCGGTTTCTGGCTCGTGAAATCCGAGCCCGAGTCGTATTCGATCGATCAATTCGCCAAAGACAAGAAGACGCTCTGGACCGGCGTGCGCAACTATCAGGCACGCAACTTCATGATGGAGACGATGAAGCCTGGCGAAAAAGTGCTCTTCTACCACTCTAACGCCGAGCCTTCGGCGATCGTGGGTTTGGGCGAAGTGGTGCGAACAAATGTTCCAGATCCGACAGCACTTGATGCGCGCAGTGATTATCACGATCCGAAGGCATCAAAGGATCATCCGATTTGGTTCTGCGCCGAGATTAAATTCTTGGAGAAATTCGATCTGCCGCTTTCTCTCGAAGAAATTCGTCGTGTCGATTCGTTGGCCGACATGTCTCTGCTGGCAAAAGGTCAGCGCCTTTCCATCCTGCAAGTTCAGCCCGACGAATTCGACGTCATCATGGAACTTGTTTGAAAGACTTCTTCGGCCCCGGCACTCCCGACCGCGTGATGTTGGCTCCCATGGAGGGCGTCGTCGACGCTCCCATGCGCGACGTGCTGACATCGATCGGCGGCGTCGATCTTTGCGTGACCGAGTTCATTCGCGTCACCGATCGTCTTTTGCCGGACCATGAGTTCATCAAAGATTGCCCGGAGCTTTTAAGTGGCGACCTTACGCGCGCCGGTGTTCCGGTTTTGGTGCAGCTCTTGGGCGGAGTGCCTTCGGCCCTCGGCGAGAATGCGGCTCGCGCGGTTTCGCTCGGAGCGTGCGGCATCGATCTCAATTTCGGTTGTCCGGCGAAGACGGTGAACCGCCACGACGGCGGCGCCACACTTCTGAAAAATCCTTCGCGAATTTTTGATGTGGTCTCGGAAGTTCGTCGTGCGGTCGGCGATGCGGTGCCTGTTTCCGCGAAGGTTCGCCTGGGCTTTTCGGATAAGGAATTCGTTTTGGACATCGCGCGCGCCGCTCGTGATGCGGGCTCGGCGTGGCTCGTGGTGCACGCGCGAACGCGGGATGAGGGCTACCGCCCGCCTGCACACTGGGAGTTCATTGCGAGGATGGCAGAGGTGGCGCGGGAGAGTTCGGGCGAGGCGCGTCGCGAGATGCCTGTGATCGCCAACGGTGAGATGTGGACCCTCGACGATATCGCGCGCGCACGGCGCGAAAGCGGATGCCGCCACATCATGCTCGGTCGCGGTCTTCTCGCAGATCCATTCCTCGCTCGGGCGTTTAAAGGCGGCGATGCGGGCTCATGGAGTGAGGCGTTTACTTGGTTTGCGCGATTCGTGGAGATGAGTTTGGTGTCGGGTCGCCTCGGCGGCTCGTATGCATCTGCGCGCGCAAAACAGTGGCTCAAGTCGCTTGGTCGTCGATACCCCGAAGCCCTCGCCGCCTTCGAGCAGATCAAACGTCTCGATTCGGCGCACGAGATTCTTGCGGTCGTTGCGCGTTCGGCCGGTGTCGTCGGATTCGTTACGCAGCCTGGTTTTAATCCTGATGCTGCGGGCTTAGCTGCGCCTCACTTGTCGACAAAGTTTGACGAGACAAAGGCCGG
>CAJYIL010000334.1 GCA_913774795.1 Pseudobdellovibrionaceae bacterium | reverse complement strand
GAGCATTCGATGTGCCAACCCGGACGACCATCACACCAAGGAGACGGCCAGTGCGGCTCGCCCGGTTTCGCCGGCTTCCAGAGAGCGAAGTCGAGAGGATCACGCTTTTTCTTATCGACTTCGACCCGCGCACCCGACTCGAGTTCGTCGATGTTTTTGCGCGAGAGTTTTCCGTAACCTTGGAAATCGCGAACGGAGTAAAGCACTTCTCCATCAGACGCGACGTAAGCCTTTTTCTTCGCGATCAAATCGTCAACGAGTTGAACGATCGGCTGCATCGTTTCGGTGACCTTCGGGTTGAAGGTGTGCTTGCGAAGGCCGAGAGAGTTAAAGTCTGTCCAGAATTCCGCGATGTACGTCTCGGCGATCTCTGAGGAGTCAACACCCTCCGCGGTCGCACGGTTGATGATCTTGTCGTCGACGTCGGTGAAATTAAACGCGAAGTCGACTTTCAGACCCTTTTTCTCGAACCAGTTGCGAACGAGATTGAAGAAAATCGGACCGCGAAAGTTTCCCACGTGAAGAAGCCCGTACACCGTCGGACCGCACACGTACATTTTGACGTGTCCCGGAGTGAGAGGTTCGAAGTCTTCTTTTTTATGCGTGAGGGTATTGTAGATCTGCTGTTTCACCGAGCCAGGTTATCGCGGCGAGGTCTGGGTTGGCGAGAACAAAGCTTCGAGAACGCTCGGTGAACCGCTGACGGTGCGAGCCATGGTGCTTAAGCGCGCGTACTGCGAAGGCGCCCGTTTGAGCGATTCCAGGAACGTGAATGTCCCGACCATTGACGTGACTAACAGCAACGCGGCCACCGCCCGAACTAAAATGCGCGAGACGATGGTCGTCGATCGCTGCCGCTTCCGCCGTTCGCGAACCCCGTGGACTTCCCAGGACGCCGCGAAAAACCCGGGCATCGCGATTCGCGTGACCACGATCAGCGTGCAGATCAGGAGAAATGTCAGCACGGCCTGGGTTCCGAGTGAGAGTCGAAGCGAAAAATCGCACACGACACAGACGCAAGCCAATGCGGCACCTGCGAACATGATCCCAACCGTTCGCAGGAGTGTGTTGCGCGCCCAATACTGAAGATCGGGAGAGGTTGCGTAGATATCACCCTGGATCGCGAGTCGCTCGTAAGAAGCCTGCGCTAAAAACCAGCCCGTCACCGCCAGCGCGATGGTCACCGGCGAAAACGCCAGCACACCGGCCGCACCAAACGAGAGACAAAACAATCCGATGATCCATACCAAACGCTGCGCTGCTGCTCTCATAACAAGAACCGTATCGGAGCAAACGACGAAACCCTCGACTGCGTCTCGATTTGAAACGCAGCCTTACGTTTCCGATGAACCCGCGACCGCCGGGAAGTACACGCGCTTCTCGCCGATTTTGTGACCCGCCGGAATTCCGGTTCCGAGCTCGTCAGCATTCCAGACCGACTCGGGCAAATTCAACGACAAGCGAAGCTCGTTCATCGTCTCCGGCACAAACGGCGCAAGCATGATCATCAAGTTCTTCAAAACATAGAAGCACGAGTACAGAGCATCACGGCGCTCTTGCTCCGGTGCTCGGTCATCGTGCGGTTTGTACTGCGTGAAGAGCGAGTTGATCTGACGGGCGTAGTTCTCAACTTGCCCCAGCAATGTTGAGTAATCACCTTTTTGCATCGAGCGGAGGTAGTTTTGCACAAGACGAACAGTGTCTTGTTCGACTTTCGGGATCAGCTTTCCTTCCGGGACAACGCCGCCGAACTTCGAGTTGCACGCCGAAATTGGCTTTTCGAACGCAGCGTTCATTGGCCCTGCGAGGAATTTGTTTCTCTCGGCAAACTGCTCGAAGTCGAAGTTCGAAGCCTTCACTGGAAGAGATAAGAGCGCCAAGAAGTAGCGAACTTGATCTGGCGTGAAACCCATCTCACCGACGAGTTGATCGCCGGTAAAGAAGTTGCCGCGCGACTTCGACATTTTCTCGCCGTTCACCATCAACAAGAAACAGCTCATGATTTCGGTCATCTGCAGATCACCCGCAGCCGGAAGCTTCAACGGATTCTCTTGAGTGCCGAGCCACATCGACCCTTGCATGACGGTGTAGAAGAAGATGTTGTCCTGACCGAGGAACTGAACGACCGTCGCCTCCGGATCACACCAGAACTCACGATACTGCTCAGGCGAACGACCCGATTGTTTCAAAGCGACTTGCGTGAAGACGATCGGCGCAATCAATGAATCGGGCCAAACGTACAACGTCTTTCCGACCATCTCAGGGTCAAGCTCAGGAGGAACCGGAATTCCCCACGACACGTCACGTGTGATTGGTCGATGACCCCATTGATCGGTCTCGACCGAAGGAATGCCGGCTGCATCCAGCAAGCGACGAGCCGTCGCCAAATCCTCTTTCGTCTCGAAGAGACATTCGACTTTCTTGCCCGCGACGTAACGCGATTTGTGCGGAGGAAGAGTGGCGCGAACCGACTCTTTGTAAAGAGGCTCGTGCACGTTTTCGAATCGAAGGCCGATCAACACGGTATTCGCCGCTTCGCTGTAGACCACTTGGCGCCATACTTTTTGTTTCGACTCAATCCATGCTTTCAATGGCTCAGCCACTTTCCACATGTCGAGCCACCAGTGCGCGGTCTCGCGAAGCTCGGGCTTGGCGTCCGAAATCATCGAGCGAGGATTCAGCAATGCAGACGCATCGTAAGTCGCCCCACACACTTCGCACTGATCGCTGTACGCTTCGGTGTCGCCGCAAACCGGGCAAGTGCCGCGAACGAAACGATCTTGGAGAAAGCGCGAAACCTTTTGGTCGTACCACTGTTTGGTGACGCGCTTTTCGAGCATGCCGTTCTTGAACAGCTTACGCATGAAATCTTGCGAGAACTTTTCGTGGAGCGGATAAGTCTCCGGGCGCGAAGTCCCGGTGAAAACGTCTGTCCAGATCGAATACTTTTTGAGCGTCGCTTTTTGCTGCTCGTGAATCGTATCGATGAATTCGCGCGTCGTCTTGCCAGCCTTCAACGCGGCCACTTCACTCGTCGAGCCGTGATCGTCGTTCCCGTTTACGAACAAAACATTCTCAGCGCCGATGAGCATCCGCATCCAGCGCGCGTAAATATCGGCCGGAACATGCGCTCCCGCTAAGTGGCCCAAATGCAACGGCCCGTTCGCGTACGGCATTCCCGCCGTGACGATCGCTTTCTTCGGACGCTTCTGCATCGCCAAAACGGATTTGACATCCGTCGGAGGACCACGCCTTTCAGGAGAAGGTGCGCCCGTCATTTCAACCCCGCAATCGCGGCATCCGCGCGTTTCAAAAGCGAAGCTTTCGATAACAACGGCACGACCATCTTAAGCTCCGACCCATGCGGCACACCAACGACCGCCACGCGAATCGGCATAAACAAGTTTTTACCCTTCGCTCCAGCCGCCGTCTTCACCGCGTTTTGAGCCGCATCGAAATCGGCTTCGCTCATGCGCTCGCCCGCAAACGCTGCGACCTGACCGCGCCACGCTTCGAGAACCGCGCGCGACTCGGGCCATCCCAACGTCTCCGCGGCTTCAGCACCGATCGCAAAGCGCGAATCATCGAGCGGCAAGAACAACGGCACGGCATCGGCCAACGTGTTCATTTTGATTTTGAAAATCGTGAGCGCCTGATCGCGCCACTCCGCCGATGACGAAGCTGGCAACGAGAGCCCAGCGTCACGCAAGAACGGTTCGACCCGCTTCCACAACTCTTCATGTGGAAGAGCGCGCAGGTATTGCCCGTTCATCCACTCAAGCTTCACGGTATCGAACACGGCGGGCGATGAGTTGAAGCGATCCGGGGTAAACTCCGCGATCTGCTGCTCACGCGACATGATCTCCGCGCCTGATGGTGACGACCATCCGCTCAAGAGCATGAAGTTATTCAACGCCTCCGGGAGATAACCCTTCAAGCGATAGTCATTACACGACGTCGCCCCGTGACGCTTCGAGAGCTTTTGACGATCTGGCCCGAGAATGAACGACAAGTGACCGAACTGCGGCATCTCGTAACCGAACGCTTCGTAAAGCATCATCTGTCTCAAAGTATTCGGAAGATGTTCCTCCGCTCGGAAGATATGAGTCATCTTCATCAACGCGTCGTCGACGACGCAACAGAAGTTGTAGACCGGCATTCCGTTCGAACGAATGCAGACGAAATCGCCCACCATGTCCGAGGGAAACGTCACGTCTCCGCGCACGAGATCGTGCAGAACGTAATCGCGCTTTTCGCGCACGCGAAACCGAATCGCCGCTTTCTCGCCGGCCGCCAAACGTTTCTCTGCGTCCGCGATCGACACGACTTGCGCCGGAGCTTCGACTTGGTACTGCTTCGATGGATCGGACGCCAAGGCCGCAGCCTTCAACGCCTCGAGCTCTTCGTCAGTTCTGAAATCGTAGTACGCGCGGTCTTCCTTCAACAGGCGCTGCGCGTGCTCCATGTAGATCTCTTTGCGACGTGATTGACGGTAAGGGCCATAAGGTCCCATGTCTTCAAACGTCTCGGGATTAGGGCCTTCGACCCATGGAATGTCGAGCCACTTGAGATCGCTGATCTGCATCTTCATCGACTCTTCGGTCGATCGCTCAAGGTCGGTATCTTCGACGCGTAAGATGAAGTCGCCGCCGTTGTGTTTTGCGAACAAGAAGTTATAAAGCGCGGTTCTCGCGCCTCCGACGTGCAAATAGCCGGTCGGAGAAGGTGCAAATCGAACTCGAACTTTCTTAGATGCGGTCATGGGGCTCCTCAAGCAGGGAAGCCTCCAATCTACGTTCGCAAGTAGCGCAAAATCAACTTGAACGGATCGCGGCACGCGCCCAAGCTAAGAGCATGATCGCATTCTACGAGAGCACTCACCAAATGCTCCCCGGTGTCGGAACAACGGTTCGTTCGACGGTGATCAGTACGCCCGAGGGCGTGATCGTTCTCAACCCGATCGACTTCAATGCCCAGCAACGCGCCGAGATTCGCGCCATGGGGCCGGTCATCGCTGTCGTCGAAGCCAATCGATTTCACTCGGCGAACGCGGCTGCGTCGAAAGTGTGGTTCCCTCAAGCCGAACTCTGGGGCGCTCCAGGCGCTCCCGAGAAGCACCCGAAGATCGGTTACAACCGCATCCTTCAGCAAAACCCGTGGCCCTACGCGAAGTACCTCCAAACCGTCTTCATCCGCGGCGCAGGTAAGATTAGCGAGTCGGTGTTCTTCCACCCTCCGACAAAGACTCTTATCGTCACCGATCTCGTCTTCAACATGCACCGAACTGTCGGTTTACTTGCGCCGGTCATGTATCGCGTGATCGGAATCAACGATCGTTTTACGGTCGCGCCGTTCTGGAGCAAGATGGTCGAAGACGAGCGCCTGCTCAAAGACGCTCTTGGCGAAGTGATTCGCCTCGACTTCGACAGACTCGTGATGTCTCACGGCGAAATCATCACCCGAGACGCCAAGAGCAACTTCGTGGGCGCACTC
This sequence comes from Pseudobdellovibrionaceae bacterium, assembly GCA_913774795.1. Lineage (GTDB taxonomy): Bacteria > Bdellovibrionota > Bdellovibrionia > Bdellovibrionales > JAMPXM01 > CAJYOV01. The sequence goes on along the minus strand of CAJYIL010000334.1, from coordinate 685 downwards.
CGGGCCCGAGGCCTTCTCTAAAAAACAAAAACCCAGAAGCGCTGAAAGCTTCTGGGTCTCTGATGGTTGCCTCGATTGGAACGTCGGGCAACCGCCCCACTCGGCGAGCACAGTCGTGCCGCCTTCGTCTAATTATGTGCCTTGTAAACCGAAGATTGCCGCGACTTCGTCTTGGCCTTGAAGTTCTTCGCGCGACGTTGCGAGCGAGAGCTCCTTCAAGAGAAGGCCGCGCGCTGTATCGAGCATCTTGCGCTCGCCGAACGAGAGTTCTTTGTCGACTTTCAATAAGAACAAGTCGCGAAGAACTTCGGCGATCTCGAAGACCGAACCGGTTTTGATTTTTTCCATGTACTCGCGGTAACGGCGGTTCCATGTCTGGTTGTCGATCTTCACGTTTGTTTCGCGGAGGATCGAGATCACTTTCGCGGCTTCATCGCGCGAGATGATCGGACGAAGACCAACGCTCAAAACGTTGTCTTTCGGGATCATGATCTTCATGCCGTTTTCGAGGATCTGGATCGAGTAGAATTCGTGTTTTTTGCCGAAGATCTCTTTGGCTTCGATCGAACGAACGACGCCGACGCCGTGACCCGGATAAACCGCGTTGTCACCGACATTGAACGTCGGGGGTTCGACAGGAGCTGCGGGAGGCGCAACCGGTGCGGGCGCAACCGGTGTCGGAGCG
>CAJYIL010000333.1 GCA_913774795.1 Pseudobdellovibrionaceae bacterium | reverse complement strand
CGGTCCCACCGATGGTTTGCCGGTCTCCAGTGCGACAGCCGACGTGTCCGGAGCATACAAGCGTACGTACCAGTAATAGTTGCGCAAGATCGATGAAACGTAGTCACGCGTCTCGCGGAACGGGATGAAGTCCATGAACAAGAGTTTGTTATCTGTCGGATATCGTTTCTTCCAGGCGTCGACGCGGCCGAAGCCCGCGTTGTAAGCCGCGAGAGTCAATTCGACATCTCCGCCGAGCTGGGCCAAACGCTTTAAGAAGTATGTCGTGCCGAGTTCGATGTTGATTTCAGGTTTGAACAACTGCGCTTTCGTCACGCGACGAATCCCGCGCGCTGTCGCCGGCATGAGCTGCATGAGGCCGCGTGCACCGACTCCCGACATGGCTTCGGGATTGAAGGCGCTTTCTTGTCTCATCAACGACAGAAACAAGAGTGGATCCATCTCGTTCTGCTTTTTTCGGACGATGTCGAGGTAAGACAGCGGGAACATAAGTTCCATCGTCGAGAGCGTGACGAGGCGAGGAGAGTCGGTGAACAGCGAAGAAAGAATTTTGAATTTCGTGAGTGAATAACCCATCCGGTGGAGAAACGCCGCGGAGTAAAGACGAACTTCAGGCTCGATCGTTGCGATCTCGCCCACGTTACGATCAATGATTTCAACGGCGAGACCCGGGCTACCCGCGCGCTCCAGAGACTCTGCCGCGCGTAAAATCACGTTCATATCCGGACGCACGAGTGAGCGCGTGAACACTTGCGGAACCGTCACGCCGACAACTCGACCCATCATCGATTCATCTTCGCCGTTGACGGCCAAATTCTGGAAGGTGAGAGGGTGGTCGCGGAGAAGCTGCTCGCGAACTTCATCGCGGACCTTGTCATTCTTTAAGTTGACGGCCGCTTGATAACGCCAAAATTTCGCACGCGCATGAAGCATCGAGGCTTCGGGCACTGCCTCCACTTTTTTCATCAGGTCATCGATTTCGCCGTATTGCTTTTGCCAAACCAGCAGCAGTCCCAAACGGAACGACGCGGTGGCTTGCGCGAGATCTTTTCCGCACGCAACACCTTTGCGGTAAAGCTTCTTCGAGAGATCAACCATTTCTGGATTTGGGAAAAGTTCTTCGAGCTTATAGCCCATCGCTGTCGGAACAGAGCCGGGCACACACGTGATTTGCGAAGCCACTTTGCGCGCCAGCGGCAAGATGATCGTCTCGGCATCGCCGAGTAATCCGAGGGCGGCGACGACTTCGCCGTAAGATTTGGTTTCAGCTTTTGACCAGTCGCCTGCACGAAAGGCATCCGTTAAAGCCTTCTTTTCCGCGCGCACGCGCGACGCCATCGATCCTCCGCCAGCGGCCGAAAGCTGTCGCTCTTGTTCGATGCGGCAGTACGGATTCGGTGTCTTTGCGCTCAAGCCGTGTTCGCACGCGTCGTTCCACGCCGCCATCCGGTCGCGAGCCATTCCGCCCGTACGGTAAGAGACGTACTCACGAGCTTGCTTTAAGGCCGTGGCGTTAGATTCCTTCGTTTCGAAGTCGAGGCCGGTCGTCTTTTTGTTCAAAACGTCCGTGAGCGCCATTGGGATTTGCGCGCGAGTCGGTTTGATCGCAACCGGGGGACGAACAAGCGGTCGAGCCGCCTCAGCACGCGCGAAGAGTGGAGTAGCTGAAATGGCAACGGCGACGACGAGAATTCGCGACATGAAACAGGCCCCATTCAAGATCGAGAGGTGACTGTTTTAAGTGTGCCGTCTCTCGCAGGCAAATGACAGCCGACCGAGGTCTAGCTTGACCCCAGATCGAGCCTCGGGCACATCCACGTTTATGGCGATGCGTTGGCTCCTCAAAAAAGGCTCAGAAAAAAAGTTTCGGTTCGGTCATCCCTGGGTCTTCTCGAGCGAGTTGGCACAAAGCCCCAAAGGTGTTGAGCCAGGCGGCTTGATTGAACTCCGCGATTTCCAGGGAAATGCGTTGGCAGTCGGCTACGGGCATCCGAATTCCATGATTTCGTTTCGGCTGCTCTCCCTCGATGCGCGCGAAGCGATCGATGTCGCCTTCTTCGAAAAGCGTTTCGCCAACGCCTATCAAGCACGCGTGACCGCCGGCGTGAGCGAGCACAGTCATCGCTTCATCTTCGCCGAGGGCGATTTCATTCCGGGTCTGATCATCGACCGCTTTTTGCTCGAAGACTCGAGCCAAGTCTTCGTGCTGCAATCTTCAACGGCCGGCATCGACAAACTCTTGCCTGTCGTCATGCAAGCCCTCGAGTCACACGCGGGCGACCGCTGGGCGAAAACATCCGTGGTATTTGCCAACGACTCGAAGTCGCGCGCGATGGAAGGCATCGAAGTTCAACCCAAAACAGTGATGAAAGCGGCTCCAGGTTTCAAAGCTGACGAAGCCGTCATCGTTCTTCAGCCTCCGATCGATGGTTTGAAGCCGACCTTGATGAACGTCGACTTTATCGGCGGGCAAAAAACCGGATTCTTTCTCGATCAAAGAAGCAATGTGCAGATCGCGGCTCGATCGGTGCGGGAGCTTGCGCGCCGAGCAAAGGCGGAGGGCCGCTCGCTCAAAGTCCTGGATCTTTTTTGCTATGTCGGACAGTGGGGCGCACAACTTGCGAATGTGGCGCGCTCCGAAGGGTGTGAGATCGAAGTCACTCTCGTCGATGCGTCCGCGAAAGCGCTCGAACTCGCTTCGAAGAATGTCGAACGAGCGGGTGGTCGCGCGGTAGCGAAAAAGCTCGATGTCGTCGATGCACTCGCGAGCGAGATCGAAAAGGCCGCCTTCGACGTGGTCATTTGTGATCCGCCCGCTTTCGTGAAGAAGAAAAAAGATTTGCCGACGGGATCGCAAGCCTACGTAAAGGTCAATCGCGAAGCGATCCGCAAGACACGACCGGCGGGTCTTTTTGTCAGCTGCTCTTGCTCCGGTCTTTTCAACGAAGACGAGTTTCGCGACATGTTGACGAAAGTGGCAACGACCGCGCCTCGGCCCGTGCGCTGGATCGCGCGAGGAAGTCACGGTCCTGATCACCCACAGCGCCCCGAATTTCCCCAAGGCACTTATCTCAAATCGTGGTTCGGCCTTGTCGATTGACTGTGGCGCCTAAAGGGATAGCCTCTAACCACACTTAGAGGTTTCCATGGCAAAGAAAACGACGACGACGCGCAAATCGGCTCCTTCCAAAACCACGATCAAATCGGCTCCTTCCAAAACCACGATCAAATCGGCGAAAACGGCTAGCGATGAGACGCTTCTCGGTTTGCCGCTTCAAACCTGGATCGGCGGCATCCGTCTCGCGAAGGGCAACGAAGCGCGAACGGGATCGCGCGGTTTTGTCATCGCTCTCGATTCGCTTGATGCGAAGAAAACGCGCGCAAGTTTGAGCGCGCATCTCAATCGCTGGCAGATGGAGACTCTTCTCGCGAGCGATCAGGAGTACTCTTACTTCCAAGGGTCTCAGGGCCCTGTCGGCGTTCTTCGTCTCGCTCCGAAAAGACCGAAGAGTTATGACGCCATCGATTCGACGCTTGCAAAATCGCCTTACGCCCGAGGCCGCGATTATGCCGGCGCAATACTCGCTTCGATTTTGCCTTTTAAAGTTGAGAAGTTGATTCTCGAGTTCGACAGTTTGCCTCACGACCAGCGCCAGGGAATTTTGATCGGTCTCGAGATGGCGGCCTATAGCTATCAAGAAAATCGCGGCAACCCGCGCAAGCCTCGCAAACAATTGCCTCAGCTTCTCCTTCGTTCAAGCAGCGAAGAGTTGAGTCCGCGCGAAATCCAATCGTGCTCGCAGATCGCACTCGCGACCAACATCGCGCGCCATCTGGTGAACCTGCCTTCCGCTGATTTGAATCCCCGCACCTACGCCGAACTCGTTCAACGCCTGTTCGAATCCAGCTCAACGACGACCGTTGAAGTTTGGGACGGTCACAAGCTCGATGAAGAGCGAATGAATCTTCTCAAAGCGGTCGGTGGCGCAGCCAGTGAAGGCCCTCGGCTCGTTCACATCCGCTATCGCCCCAAAGTTCTGGCTCGCGCCGAACAAAAGCCGATCGCGCTCGTCGGTAAAGGCATTACCTTCGACTCCGGCGGTCTCGATATCAAACCATCGAGCGCGATGCGCTGGATGAAAAAGGATATGGGCGGGAGTGCCGCGTGCGTCGCGATCGCGCAGTGGGCGGAGAATTCTCAACTCGAACTTCCTCTCGATATTTATCTGAGCTTGGCGGAGAACGCCATCGCTGGTGATTCCTTCAGACCCGGAGACATCATCACGGCCCGAAACGGTCTCACGATCGAAATTCACAACACGGATGCCGAAGGTCGACTCGTGCTCGCGGATGCACTCGATGTCGCGATCAACTCCAGTGAAAAGCCAGCATGCGTGATCGATCTCGCGACGCTCACAGGCGCGATCAAAGTCGGTTTGGGCGGGGAGATCGCGGGTCTCTTCTGCAATGATGACCGCTTGGCCGACGACATTCTCGACGCAGGCTCTTATCGCGGCGATCTCGCGTGGCGGATGCCGTTGTTTCAGCCGTACAAAGCTCTTCTCCGCTCGACTTTCGCCGACTACGCGAATGCGTCTGACGGATTCGCGGGCGCGATCACCGCTGCTCTATTCCTCGAGCTCTTCACCGGCGATATTCCATGGGCGCATCTCGATATCTACTCCTGGAAAGACGGCGCGGGCGGTGCTTACTCCGAGACAGGCGGCAACGGTCAGCCTGTGCAGATGTTGACGGAACTGCTCACGCGCTTCGCGCAGAGCGCGGACGGATACGACGGCGAAGAGCATGAAGACTCGAACGATTGATCTGCCCGACGATCTCGACGAAAAAGTCTTCGAGGTCGTTAAACAGCTTCGACCGCATCTCGATTTCAAAGAGTTCAAACAGCTCGTGGCGCTGGCGCACGCCGCTGACGGCTACCGCCTCGTCGTCGCCGAGAAAAAAGGCGAAGTTCAAGGCGTGATGGGCTACCGCATTCTGCACGATCTCGTGCGCGGCTCTCATCTCTACATCGATGATCTCGTGACGGCCACGGCTCACCGCGGGCGCGGAGTCGGAGCTGAACTTCTGAAATTTGCCGAAGCTGAGGCCCGCAGGCTCGGCTTCACGACGCTTCGACTCTGTGCCGCCATCGACAACGAAGGCGCTCAGCGCTTCTACCAACGTGAAGGCTGGGACGCCCGAGCGACCGCGTTCACGAAGAAGGTTCCGTCGCACTAAATGGCTTTCGTAGCTCCGCCGTTTTCGTTCGCAAATCTTTGATTCGGGCGGGGATGTAAGCGGTCATCACACTCACGACAAAGTTCCCGAGGGGATTGCGGATGGACTCTGAGAAGGTCAGATAATCGCGACGACCGCAAGTTCTGTCGTTTGTCATGCATGGAGACTTCAAGTCTTCGGTGATTCGCCGTTCGGCTTCACTCAAGGTCTGCTGCCGACGAAACCACGGCTCAGTTAACTTAGCGAAATCGATTCGCGGCGGCTCCGAATCTGCGAGATTAAAGAAGCCCTCTCTGATTTCCATTTTCGTGATGCCTTCGACAACTTCGAGCTCGCCTAAGATCAAATTGGCTTCGATTTCTGAGTCTGCAACTGCGAGCTCCGCTGATCTTAAGAACTCGTCGCTCGGTCGGAGCCTTGCGCTGTCTTGCATCGCGGATCTCATGAATGCGCGATTATTCGTTAAGACACTGATCCAAAGCGATGCATCGAGCGCGGTCATGGGAGAGCGGAGCTTTTCTTGAAAAAACTCGTTCGAGCCTTTCCACTCCCGCCATACGGCTTCTCGATCATCGTTTGCGAGGCGTTCGCTCCATTCAAGACGTTTCAACTCCGCGAGCGAGGCCAATCCAAACTGATTCGTTCGTACGAGCACCGAAGGTTTCAAATCTCCAGCGGCACCGGCGTACTTCAGCAGATGATCGAAGCGTTTCAGAAGGACTTCGTTCTCGCTTAAGAGCGCCTTGATTTCTTTCGAGTGAAGTTTGCGATCGAGGGCGGAGCAATAATCTCCGTTTCGAACGCACCATTTCGGATTGCGCGAGGGTTTCAAAGCGTCGGGCACTTGAACGGCTTGATCAGGCTTTCGAGCCAGCGCTTCGGCGTAAAACTTCTCGCCGGCATCGAGAGGATTTTCATCGGCGGGAGCAAAGAGTCCGAGTTCATACTTGTACCCTTCGAGACGTTTGTCGGAAACGGGTCGTCTCGAGTCCAGCCGCGCTCTCACTTCGCGAGAGAGTTCTCCTTCGCCGAGGTTGATGAGCAGCCATGTGGTCAACAGGAGCGTGATGACGCCGACGAAACCCCCAAAGAACACCAGTGATATTTTCTTTAAACGAGACATTCGAGGAACTCCTTTGTAAGACTCTAAGAATGGAGTCAGCAAAGGGCGCGCCCGACATTTCTATTCCGCAAGACGAGCTTCATTTCACGTATGCACGTAGCTCAGGAAAAGGCGGGCAGAACGTCAACAAGGTGAACAGCAAAGCGGTTCTCAAATGGAACTTGTCTAGTTCCCGTTCGGTACCACCGGCGGTGAAACAAAGATTTCTCGATAAGTTTGCGAATCGCCTCACAACTGACGGCGATTTAGTCATCATGAGCGATGAACACCGCGATCAAGGTCGCAACGTCAGCGAATGCATTTCGCGACTGAAGGCAATGCTCGCGAGCGTTTGGCGTGCGCCGAAAGTTCGTCGCGCGACAAAGCCGACGTTCGGTTCAAAACAACGTCGACTTAAATCCAAGAAAGAACACTCCGAGAAAAAACAAAGCCGCGGTAAATACCGCGGCGACTGAAATCTACGATTTTTGCCTGAATCAAAGTGTCGTTTGCAAACCGATCGATGCGCCTTGAGTGACCGAGATGATCCGGAATCCACCCAAGCCCGTGGCAACAATCAACTTACCGGCCGAGTAGGCTACGTTGTTCACCGAAACACCGTCCGGGAACGTGATTCGACCGACATACGACGAAGAGATCGTGCATGATGGAGTCAGGTTTCCGAGCTCGAGCGTGTAGACGCTGATTCCGGCCGCACCGTTTGCCACGTAGATCAGTCCGTTACCGAAGGTCGCAGAGTTGGACGCGCGCAAGTCCGGAGTCAGGTTCGGAAAAGCCGTGCTTGACGGAATCGGGATATTCGTCGCGATCGCGCCGCCGACGTTACGGTGCAAGTTCACTCCACCTGTACCCGCTGTAGCCATCGTTAGGAGCGAGCCGCCGAAGATCGTCGACTTCGCACCGTCGGCCACAGCTGCTCCGAGCATATCGGGATACGTCGTTTGCAAAACGCCGAGCACGTTGTAGCGTTGAACGTGCGCTTGCGCCGAAGCCGTGCGGCCGGTGACGACGCTGATACCAAGAGCTCCAACCAGATCAAGATCCATGTCGCGAGCGTCGGCGATCGCCGTGTAGCTCGACGGCAGCAAGGTCGTTTTCGAAATGACCGAGAGTCCACCGTTGTCGCCTGAGAGCGCGTAAACGTTCAAGAGATCCGATCTCACCGCGACACCCGTGTAGCCCGGAAGTTGCGCTGTTGATGGAGCCGCCGAGATGTTTCCTGATG
>CAJYIL010000332.1 GCA_913774795.1 Pseudobdellovibrionaceae bacterium | reverse complement strand
CTTCTACTCGCAAGTCTACGGCGAGCGGTGGGCGGGTCTGAAAGACTCGCTGCTCCAGCCCGTGCACCAAGTGGCGCGGCCGAATGCGTTTGCGAAAGTCAACGATCACGCGCAAGGATTGACTCGTGCGGAGTTCGCCGGATGCCCTGCTTACATTCTTCGCGAACGAATCGAGATCGAAGCCGTCGACGGTCTCTCAGATTTTTACGTGATGGATCCGGCGTCGATTTTTCCGGCGGCAGCACTCGAAGTTCAGCCCGGTGATGAAGTCGCAGACTTTTGCGCAGCCCCCGGCGGAAAATCTTTGATCATCGCCGAGAGCTTGGCGAGCGCAGGGCGCCTGGTCGCTAACGAACTCTCAGACGGACGACGAGCGAGACTTCGCGCCGTTATCCACGATTATGTGCCCTCTGAAGTTCGCGAGCGCATTCGCGTGACGGGGCACGATGCGACTCGCTGGTGCTTGTACGAGACCGAAGCTTACGACCGCATACTCCTCGATGCGCCTTGCTCGGGCGAAAGACATCTCCTCGCCAACGCCGAAGAAATGTCGCAGTGGTCGCCGGCGCGGTCGAAAAACTTGGCCGTGAGACAATACGCTCTGCTCGTGAGTGCCCTTCAAGTCGTTCGCGTCGGCGGTCGCATTGTCTACTCAACATGTTCACTCTCGCCTTTGGAGAACGACGCGGTCATCGCGCGCCTTTTGAAGAAGCGCGCGGGCGAAGCGCAAGTTGTTCAAAAGCAGTGGTCGATCGGGGAGGCCACCGAGCACGGCTGGATGATCTTGCCCGATCGAACAGGTTACGGGCCGATTTACTTCTCGATTCTCGAGCGCGTCTCGACTTGAGACGTTTACTTTCGGGCCGTTGAACGATTGGCCGCTTCGCGTGAGTTCGACGGAGTTCGTGCGCCACGCCCTCGTAAAACGAATTAAATTTGGCTTAACCCCTGCAGGACTAAAGGCTGTCAGCCGATCAGTTCTCACAGGGGAAATCAGTGCAAAAACGAAACGAGCCGTGGAATTGGCGCAAACTCAAAAGCGTGGGAACGATCGGATTCCTGGGTTTGATGATGCTTTTCCAATATCAGAATTGCGCCCCAGCCCAAGGCGTGCGCGCAACGCGAGCTTACTCGGTTTCTGACGGCGGGCTCGTGAGCACGATTGACGACGTCAACGTGTCGACAGGTGTGGCATTTCTCCAAGACAAAGTTCAAGTTCAATCGAGCGCGGAACCAACCGTCATCGAAGGCGAATGCTCATCGCTGCAAGAAGGCGCGGTCCTCGGCTGGAAAGTGCGCGACGAGCAAGGTCACACTCGTCAAACAGGCTATGCCAATTGCGAGCAAGGTCATTTCGCCGTCGAGATGGCGCCCGCGAATGAACTTGAGTGCGACCAGTCGTACGAAGTCAGCGCGCAGCTCGCTGCGGGTGTCGGTGGCCGCGTAGAAGTTCAGCGCGATTGCTCGAGCGTTGCGGCTAATTAAATCGCACCGGTTTTCCAACCGGTCGTCCTACGACTTCAAAATCACGCATGACGATTTGGCCGCGGATGATCGTGGCGGTCGCCCAACCTTTTGTTCGCATCCCGTCATAAGGCGTCCAGCCGGATTTGCTGGCGATCCAATTGTTTTCGATCACGCGCTCTTTCGAGAGATCGACGATCGAGAAGTCGGCGTCGTTGCCGACTCGGAGCTCACCTTTATTGTGCGCGCCGTAGAGTCGAGCATTGTTGCGGCAAAGAAGTTCGATCAAACGCTCAAGCGAGAGTCGGCCCTTGTTCATGTGATCGAGCATAATCGGGAGAATTGTTTGGACACCCGTCATACCCGAAGGTGACTCCGGGTATGGCTTTGCTTTTTCTTCCAGCGTGTGGGGAGCGTGGTCCGAGCCGATGACGGTGACTGTTCCGTCGTTGACGGCTTTCCAGAGGGCTTCGCGGTGACGCTCGTCACGAATCGGCGGATTCATTTGGGCAAGGGTGCCGAGTCGCTCGTAGG
>CAJYIL010000331.1 GCA_913774795.1 Pseudobdellovibrionaceae bacterium | reverse complement strand
GGCACGGTTCGCGTGAACAATCCGCTCTCGCAACAACGTGCTGACGCCGTCAAAGCTCAGCTCGTCGCAGCGGGTGTGCCGGCCGCGAACATTTCAACCGTCGGAATGGGCGCAGCAAACCCAGTTGGCGACAACAAGACCGCTGCGGGCCGCGCGCAAAACCGCCGTGTTGAGATCGAAGTCACGGCTGACGAATCGAAACTCCCGGCGAACGCGAAGTAATCGATGATTAGAATCTTCGTCACGGGCGGAACATTCGATAAAGAGTACGACGAGATCAACGGTCGTCTCTTTTTCAAGGATTCGCACGTGGCGGAGATGCTCCGACTCGGCCGCTCGGCGGTCGATGTCGAGGTTCGCACGCTGATGATGATCGATAGTCTCGAGATGTCTGACGAAGACCGTGCGCTGATTCTGCACGCGTGTCAGACTTGTCCAGAAGATCGCATCGTGATCACTCACGGTACAGATACGATGTCGCTCACTGCACGCGTGCTGGGCGAAGCTTCGCTGTCTTCGAAAGTTATCGTGCTCACGGGCGCGATGATCCCTTACAAGTTTGGGTCATCCGACGGACTCTTTAATTTGGGTTCGTCTCTCGCCTTCGCGCAGACTCTCTCGCCGGGAGTCTACGTCGCGATGAACGGTCGCGTGTTCAACTGGAACAACGTGATGAAGGATAAACGCACCGGCGAATTCCGGGAGCTCAACTGATGTTAATCGCGGCCACTTGCTTAATGATCATGAGCTTTTGTCTCGGACTGGAATTGGTTTAATGGCAAAACGTCTGCGCCGTTGGGTCGTGAAAGCCGGCTCGCAAATGGTGTGCTCCGGGGGCCCCCTTCTCTTGCGCGCGTGGATGCAACAGGTGGCCTCTTTGCGTCGCGATCACGGCATCGAAGTGATTTGGGTCACGTCGGGGGCGATCGCGTCGGCCGCTGATCGCATTGGCTTTAAACCTGCGGGCCGTAAGCGCACGCTCCCAGAGAAACAAGCATTGTCAGCCTTGGGCCAACCGATGGTCATGGACCTTTATCTTCTCGCGTTGAACGCCGCCGGCCTTCAAGGCGCGCAGGTGCTCTTAACGGCCGGAGACATTCGCGACGTTGCGCGAGGACGCAATCTCCAGAACACGTTGAAGCAACTCTTAGCGTGGGGCTGTGTCCCCGTCTTAAACGAAAACGATGCGATCTCGACCGACGAAATTCAATTCGGTGACAACGACTCCTTGTCGTCAAAGATTGCCGTGATGATGAAGGCGGAACGCCTTGTTCTCTTGACCGACGTCGACGGTCTCTACGAGGAAGATCCGCGCAGCAATCCTCGCGCGGCTTTGATTCCTTATGTGAAAGAAGTGTCGTCATCCGATCTGGTGCGCGCGGGCAAAGGCTCGTCATCCTCTCGCGGAACCGGCGGGATGTACTCGAAGATGCTCGCGGCCCGCGAGGCGAACGAGAACCGGATCACCACGCATCTTGTGCGCGGTGATTTTCCGCAAAACCTTCTGCTGTTGGCCCAGGGCGCAAACGTCGGGACGCAGGTCGGCGGGAAGCATAAAGGGCTGTAAGGTCGCACACCGGGGAAACGTTTGAACGTTTTTCCGTACGCGTTCACGATCACGATCATGTTCACGTTTGTTGATGGCGACGGATGATTCGCGAGGACGACGGCGTTTGGAAGTTTACGTCGACGTTTACGTTTTGTGCTTACGTTTAGGATCTAAGCTTTACGGTTGATGTTTCGCTGCGATCGACGTGAACATGTACGTGATCGTCGAACGTAGAAACATCGAACGTCTTAGCCCAGAGGAGTCCCCCACCATGGCTTTGCCCACGCAAATTGAGAGCGAGTTCGCAGGCCTTCGCGCGGGCGCGCGATTCTTGCGTGCAGCGAGCGCCGAACAGAAAAATGCGGCCCTCAATGAAATCGCCACGCGGTTGCAGGCGGCCGAAGCCGAGCTTCTTCAAGCCAACGCCGAGGATCTCGCGCGGCTTGCGCCGGATGCGCTCCCCTCTTTTCGCGATCGCTTGACGATCACCTCGGCACGTCTCAAAGGCATGCTCGAATCCCTCAGACAGATTGCCACGCTCCCCGATCCGGTGGGCGAAATCGTTGAGGAGCGAACCCTCGCAAACGGATTGAAAACTCGGCGCGTGAGATCGCCGCTCGGTGTGATTTTCATGGTCTTCGAGTCTCGCCCCAACGTGGCGCTCGAAGCGTTTTCGCTTGCGTTCAAAGCCGGCAACTCGATCGGCCTGCGCGGAGGTCGCGATAGCGCAAGGACCGTCGCAGTCCTTTACCGCGTGATGCGTGAAGCCCTCGTTCACAAAGGCTTCCCGGCATCGAGCTTCTACGGAATGACCGATTACGATCGCGCGCACGTCACTTCAATTTTGAGGAGAAAAGATCTCGTCGACATCGCGGTTCCGCGCGGCTCCGAGAAACTGATCCAGTTCTTCGAAGAAACCGCCGTGATGCCCATCATCAAAAATGACCGAGGGCTTTGCCACGCCTACGTCGCCGACGACGCCGATCTTGATATGGCAGCCGCCATCGTCGATAACGGTAAAACGCAACGGCCGGGCGTTTGCAATTCGCTCGAAACAACGCTTGTTCACGAAGCCGTCGCGAAAGCGTTTATCGAAAAGCTCGTTGAAAGAACTGGCTCAAAATCACTCCAGTTTCGCGCCGACGACCGATCGCTCGCTCTCCTGAAGGCGGCGCTGTCCCCGCGTCATCAAGCGCATGTGACGAAAGCCACCCCGGCCGACTGGGACACCGAATACCTCGACTTGATTCTCAACGTGCGCGTTGTGCGTTCTCTCGAAGAAGCGATCGAGCACATCGAGCAGCACGGCTCACGTCACTCCGAGACGATCATCACTTCGAGTCAAGAGAAGGCGCGAAAGTTTCAGAACGATGTCGATGCCGCTGCGGTTTACTGGAACGCGAGCACTCGCTTTACCGATGGCTTCGAACTGGGCCTTGGGGGCGAACTTGGCATCTCCACTCAGAAACTCCACGTGAGGGGCCCCGTCGGTCTAAAGGAACTCACGACCCCGCGGTGGATCATCGACGGGACCGGGCAAACACGGGTTTAGTCTTTAGCGCCCAATTGCGGCAATCTTAAGAACCAAGTACCTGTCGAGAAGTTCGACATCGACGTTAAGCGCCCGAAAACTCACGCTCTCGAATTCAAAATCATCTGGATTTGGCTTTGCTCATGTTCTGAACCCAGAGTCCAAAGAACAGAGGAGCCTGTCGTGAAGTCGAGAATCCTTTTGACGGTTTTGAGTGCCGCCACAGTCTTTATCGCGGCCCCAAATGTCGCTCAAGCGAGCATCTTTGGTTGCGGAAAGAAGTGTAAGGCGCGCAAGGCCGCCGAGGCGGAGTATCAACGCCAGCAGCTCGAATATCAGAGACAACAACAAGACGCTTACTACCGCCAACAAGCGGAGTATCAGCGTCAACAGGCCGAATACCAACGTCAACAGCAAGAGGCCTACGCACGCCAACAGCAAGACTATCAACGTCAGCAGAGTCAATATCAGCCGGCGCCGACCTACCAGCCTGCGCCGAGCTACCAACCTTATCCGTCACAGCAACAACAGCCGAGTTACCAAACGCGCCAGCAGTACGGCGACAGCTACGGCGACCCTTACGCGCAGAACTACCAACAAAATTACGGCACTCTTTCGAATCAGGACTGGATGCAGTTTGCAAACACACCGTACGGTTTTCAGCCGACGCCAGTGATGGGTGCTCTCTACGATAAGACGCCTTACCAAGTCATGATCAACGACCCACAGGTTCAGAGCTTTATCCAGGGCGCGCTATTGAAAGGTCAAGACATCGAAATCGGTGATTCGACCGTCGACGCAAGTCTCGTCAACAAATTCTACTCTCTCCGTGGTTACCAGCCTGCGTTCATCACGAGCCAAGGTTTCACGGCGCAAGCCCAAACCGTGAAAGACATCTTCGTCAATCGCTCGACTCTCAAAGGACTTGATCCGCGTGATTATTGGTCAGCCGATATGGAATCGCGTTTCAATAATCCGTCGCTCACGCCTGCGCAACGTGCGGGTCTCGACCTGCTCATGGTTCAGAGCTACGTTCGCCTCGCGGGCGATTTGATGAATGGTCGTGTTGACCCGAAACTCGTCGACTCTTACGTGATGATTAAAAAGCGCACGTTCACGGAATTCCAGGCCCTCAACAACACGCTTCGTGATGGCGTCAACACGCTCCAGGCTCTTGAATCGTTCGAGCCTCAACACGCGGAGTACAAAAAACTTCTCGGCGTTTTGAGCTCGCTTTACCAAGTCAAAACCAACGGCGGCTGGCCGAAAATTGCCGGGGT
>CAJYIL010000330.1 GCA_913774795.1 Pseudobdellovibrionaceae bacterium | reverse complement strand
CAGCACGTGCGACGGTCGCGCCGCTTGGCGAAACGACGAGTGTCGCGCAAAAAACTGAGAGTAAAACCGCGGTGAAGCGCATAGGATGAGATTGTAGAGAAACATGGGGAATGTGCAAGGCTGGAACGGACTCCCGCCTGTTGAAGAAGTCCCAGGAGAATCAGAGATGTCGAAACTCGTTGGCCGTGCGATCACGGACTCACCTAAAATCCAATCACTCATCAAGGAACTCGTCGCCGAAGTCGCGCGAGAAGAAGCGTCGATCACTACCACGCGTGATCCGCAGCCGGATTCGATCGATTCGATGAAGTCATTGATGGATCAAACGAATAAGGTTCGCGGCCGTCCTCTTTTCTATCCGTTTATCGGGACAGGTGCAGGCAACGGGGCTTACGTCGAGGTCGCCGATGGTTCTGTGAAACTCGATCTCATCAACGGAATCGGCGTGAACATCTTGGGTCATTCGCACCCGCGCGTAACAGCCGCTTCGATTCGCGGCGCACTCGCCGACGTCGTGATGCAGGGAAACCTCGAGCCCGGCATGCAGTACGCGTCTCTCGGTAAAAAAATCGTCGACCTTGCCTCGAAGAATTCGCGCTTGAAGCACTGCTGGTTTGCGACCTGCGGAACAATGGCGAACGAGACTGCCCTGAAGCTCGCGCGCCAAAAAAATTCTCCGGCTCGGTTCATTATGGCGATGGAAAACTCATTCGCCGGTCGCTCGACGATGATGGCTGAAGTCACTGACAACGCGGCTTATCGCCAAGGTCTCCCGCGCTACGAAGAAGTTTTGCGTATTCCGTTCTATGACAAGAATGATCCGAAAGGGTCTTCTGAAAAAGCGTTGGCGCGAATGAAAGAGCACATGGCCAATCACCCGAAAGACATTTCGTGTTTCGTTTTCGAGCCGATGCTCGGAGAAGGTGGTTTCAAGTACGCGCCCCGCGATTACTGGGTTCCGATGCTCGAGCTTTGCCGCGCGAATAACATCGCGATCTGGATGGATGAGGTCCAAACATTCATGCGAACGGGCGAGCTCTTCGCATTCGAAACTCTTGGTATCGGCGAGTACGCTGACATCGTGACGATCGCCAAAACGTTGCAGACAGGCGCAACGCTTTACACAGAACATTACAATCCGCAGCCAGGTTTGATCGCGGGAACGTTCTCGGGTTCATCGGCGTCACTCGCGGCCGGAGAAGAGATTCTCGACATCATTACGGGAGAAGGCTACCTCGGTCCTCAAGGGAAAATCGCGGGTATTCACAAAGAGTTCGTCGGCATGCTGAATCGTTTGAACGAGACGACCTGCAAAGGACAATTGCGCGATGCCGGTGGTCTTGGACTGATGGTTGCCGTCACGCCTCTTGACGGATCAAAAGACTCGGTCACGAAGCTTCTCTTCACGATGTACAAAAACGGTTTGATCGGCTTCTCGGCGGGTCATGATCCGTATCGTCTCCGCTTCTTAATTCCAGCGATCATCACGTCAAAAGACATTGAGCTCGCTGGCAAAATCATTGAGAAGTCGATCCAAGAACACCTGTGAGAGATTTCGTCGACGCGTGCCGAAAATTCATCGAGCTTGAATCGACTCCGGCCGTAGGGAACGCAGATCTCGCGGAGTTCGCGGCCGAACTTTGCCGCGAAGCAGGTCTTCACGTCGAACTTCAATCTGAGATGATGAACGGCATTCGTCAGACGAACGTGATTGCACGCCCTTCGAGCGAGCGTCCTGCTGAAGAGTTCCTTCTTCAAACGCATCTCGACACGTGCGATCCGGGCGCCTACGGACTCTGGACAAGAACCGGAGCCAATCCTTACTCCGCAAGCATTTACCAAGAGCAGGGCACCGACGTTCTCTACGGCCTAGGTGCCGCTGACGTAAAACTCGATTTCCTTTGCAAGCTCTACGCGATTCACGATCTCCGAGGAAGCGCCTGGAAGTTGCCGCCTGTTTTGGTCGGGACTTTCGGCGAAGAAACCGGGATGCACGGGGCGATCAAACTCATTCGCAAGAAGATGATCGCGGCGAAAATGGCGCTCGTCGGTGAGCCGACGGATTTACGTGCGATCTGCGCGGGCAAAGGATTTGCGGCGGTCGAAATTGAAATTCCTTTCTCCGAAGAAGAAAAAGAGATCGGAAGAGCACACGTCTGAACTCC
>CAJYIL010000329.1 GCA_913774795.1 Pseudobdellovibrionaceae bacterium | reverse complement strand
CGCGACTTCGGCTTGAGATTTCTCACCGAAAAGCTGATCGATATAGGTCATAACCACTTGTTGATCCGCAGATTCCTGAAAGGGCTCTGTGATCCTCCATCGATCGTCAACTTTTTCAAGACGCAAGTGCCTTTTCGCACCCGAGATATCGATCAGCTTAAGCGTTTGTTTATCGACGCGAACGACCTGTTCGTTAAGCGCCTTCGCCTCGTCTTTTTTCTGAGACGACCAGTAGTCGTACACCGTGAAGCCGACTAAGAGGGCGACGATCACCGCAAAAAGCGAAGTTCCCTTCATGCCCTTCATGCGGTTCTCCGTCTCCAGAACATGAAGCCGCCAAGCGCGAAGAGAACAAGCGGAAGAGGGAGCAAGAATAGAAACGTGTAGGCATTGAAATTTTGACGAGTCATATCCAGGCGCGTGCCTTTGGCCACGCGAGGACGAATCGAAATTAAATCTTTATCGTTCGCAAGCTCGGCAAAGATGTTCAGTGCTAAGTCGTTATTGAGATTCTGCTGGATAAACGCGTTACACATAAAATCACTGTCGCCGAAGACGATGACTTGAGATTCGCCACTCGTCGCTTCCATTCCGATGATGTGCGGCCCATTCGGTTTGTATTCGACTTCTCCGAGCGCTTTTGTCGACATCGTCTTCTCGTCGGTCGCGACGAGCGCGATCACTTTCGCGTCTTTCGGGGCATCGACCGATTTTTTCAAGCTCGACGCGATTTGAAAGAGCGAAAACGAAGACTCCGGGAAAGCTTGGGTGATGGCACTCGCATCTGGATACTGCGTTCCCAGGACGCTGGCGGGCCCCATGTGAAGCGTTCTCGAGCGAAGGTCGATCACGAAATCGTTTGCGAAGTCGACACCAAATGAGCGCGCAAGTCCCGACAAGTTTTGCTTCATGCCCGGATCGATCGCGATCAGGAGCTTGCCTTTGTTCATCTGAACGTACTCTCGCAGAGCGTGGATTTCATTGTCGAGATACTGCTGCGTCGGTCGGATGACGGCGACCATTGCGG
>CAJYIL010000328.1 GCA_913774795.1 Pseudobdellovibrionaceae bacterium | reverse complement strand
AGTGTCATCATGGATTTAGGCTCAGACATACGCCTAGGTCACGCAAGTCTCGAACGTGCAAACTGGCCCAAAATCATCGACCATAGAGTCTCGCATGAGGTTCATGAATTATCGCCAGTTTGCACGTTCGAGACTTGCGTGACCTAGGCGTATGTCTGAGCCTAAATCCATGATGACACTCATCGCGTCTCTCTTAATGGCTCTTTATGCTTTCGCTCACGCAGGACACGTCGCTTCGAAGGAAGCACCGAAAGGACCGTTTAAGGTCGTCTCCAAGGAGGACGTCTTTCTGCCGTGCTCGAATGACAAAAACGTGAATTTCAAAGCGCCGTTCGAGAAGATCACGCTCCGGGAGCTGACCGGTTACAAAAACGACTACTCAGTGCTCCTCGGCACGGATGTCAAAACGCTTTCGGCGGGCGATCAGCTCAAGACCGCAAAACTCGTGACTGAGGACTGCGCGAAAGCGATGAAAGTCCGCTGTGACAAGCGAGGCCAGCCCGTCATGCTTCAATACACGGCCTCGCAGAAGGATGTCTTCTGCTTGGGCCGTTTCAATTTCGCTATCGAGTACGATAAGGACGTCGTTATTGGCGGTGGAGAGACGCCGTAAAGTCGCGCGCTTCTTTAATCACGACTTTCCAGTTCACTTCCCAGATCGACGTGTGCGCGTCAGAGATACCCGCGGTCGCGAGAACTTTCGCTTTGCCGAGCGATTTCACCGTTTCACGAACAAGCACCTCATAAGCGACTTTGTCGTCTTGCGAACCCGTCTCGGCCTTCGCTTTGGCTTGCGAGAGCTGAGCGAGGATCTCTGGGGTGATCGCTTGAAGCTTTGAACCTTTGCCCGGAACGATTCCGACTCCCATTGGATACACGTGGAGCAAATCGAGAATCCCGGAGTCTTTTCCGAGTTCGAATTCGTTTTTCGGTTGCACGACATCCGGCAAATAGTCGGTCATCTCATTCATCCGAGAATTCAAAACTTTCGCTACGGCTGAGTAGTGGCGGCGTTTGAATTTGCCGGTCGCGGTCTGCTGATAAACTTTGCGAATTTCGTGATCGAGTTTCACATAAACCACTTCTCCGTCCTTCATCGGATATTTCGCTCGCTCGCTCGGCAAAATGACATCGTGAATGTGCATCGGGAGTCCCGGGCCGTCGGCTGCTAAAATGAGATCGCCCACTCGCTGGATGCGAAGCGGTCTGGTCCCCGGGCCCATTCCTTTTTGACCTTTGATGATCTCAAGTTTTCCGATGTCGTGGTCGCGAACCTTCAAATACTCTTTGAGATCTTTATCGCGGACAAGCTCCTTGGCGACTCGCGGGCGAATGGTGCTGAATGTCTTCTCGGTCGACGCTTTTCCGGCGAGATCGACCATCAAGTCCCGGCGATCGTAGGCTTTGAATTCGTCCCAGTTTTTAAAGATGAAGGTTTGCTCCGCATAATCCCATGGCTCGAAGTCGAAGAGCTTAAGCATCTCAGGATCATTTTTGAAATCGGGACGAAGACGCGCAAGAACGACCACTTCGCCGTTTTCATTCACGGAGACCGTCGCGTTCTTCGCGTCGATCGTGCGGTAGCGCGCCGAGTGTTTTTTCCCTTCGCTATCGACATAGGCGTCACGGATTTTGACCGGCGCCGGAGAAAGGTCTTCGAACTTCGGTTGTTTGGTGACCGGATCAATTTCGATCGGCTGCGGGACGCCAGTTTCATGATCGATCTTGAGTTCGACGTAACGGTTCATGACATCCGGATGACGGTTCGGATTATCTTTGACGTCGATGTGCGGAGAATAATCTGTTCCGCTCAACAAATATGTTTGCCCGCCTTTACCGTCGGCAACCACCGAGATCCGGGGATCTTCGAACAAAAACTTGAGCTCCGGAGCCGAATGCAAATAAACAGAATGATACTTTGGCTCACCGTTGACCATTTCAAACAGCAGGACATCTGAAACATATCCGCGCGGATTGATCTCGCCGTGGATTCGGTGAACGCGGTCTTTGTAATAACGAACGCCGCGCGTGAGCACCCAAACGCGCGTGTTTCCTTGCGCGTCGGTTGTCGTCATCATGGTTGAATTCGGAAACTCGATATATTTTCGACCACCGTAGATCTGATAATCGCCCTTGGGCCTAAACAATGTCCCGACCTTCGTTTCGCGCTCCTTAACCGGCTGAAACAAGCCTTTGAGCCACGTGATGGAAATTCGCTTGATCCCTTTTGATTCCGGGATGTGCGATCCGAGGAGAACGGCTTGGAGATCCGCCGGATTCACCGATGGACGACCTTCGCGGGCTGCTTTGTCTAGAGCCTCAAGCGCTTTTAGTTCGGCGGCTTTCTTTTTAAGAGTCATTTCAAGCACCCTCTCCTGCTGATAATCCTTCGGCGCAAATTGCGCCTCGCACTTGTCCATTGCATGGACAACAGGGCTGGTAAAAATCGATCCGACCACCAAATAAAACGCGGCTAACGACTTTGTTTGCTTCATATGAAGACTCCTCAGTTCAACAACCAAGCCACCTAACAGGTGCCGTTTCTGGTCCGGGTGTCGATCAGTTAGACGGCAAATTAATTAATTGTTACGAATAGTTACATTTCGCCCCGCCGGTGTTAGATTGGTCTCAGGCATGATGTGTAAACTTATCTTATTTATCTTTGCGGGACTGGTGTCGGCAGCAAGTTTCGCGCGCGAGCGCGTGGCCTTCGTGACGACACCGGAGCAAGCGTACGCGGTGCGCACGCAACTCATTGAAGATGAGAAAGTCGAAATCAACGCTGACCTAAACATCGTCGAAACATCGGGACGCGCCGGCGAAATCCTGGCCAAGCTGTGCGCCCGCGCGAAAGCCGGCGTAAAAGTTCGGCTCGTGACCGACGGTCTTGCCGCTCACTTCTGGAAGGCCGGCGGCCTCACCTCTGAATCGGCTCTTAAGACGGATCAACGCTGTGGTTCGAATCTCGAGATCCGTTTCTGGAATCCGGTCGAGATGAATTCACCGATCGATTATCTTCGTTCCAAAAAATTGCGCCGCGACCACGACAAGATCATGATTTTTCGAGGTCAAAACATCGTTTACACGGGTGATCGCAACAGCCAGAACGTGAATTACCGCGATGCGAGTGGTTACTCATATCTTTCGATCGACGCGGTCACCGAAGGTCAGGCCGCGACGACTGCCGCAGCTTATTTCGACTCGGTTTGGGCCCTCACGGTCCCGATCTCAAAAATTGCTCGCGACGTTGTCTCGAGCGAAAAAAACGAAGACGACGCTTTCGAACTCCCGTTCGTAGGACCCGATGGCGTCACTCAAATTCCATTTGCGGGAGCTCAGAAGACTTTGCTGCCAGCACCTCTAACTTGGATCAACGCGGTGGTTCGCTTCGCGCATTATGATCCTCGAGAGCGTCTCA
Organism: Pseudobdellovibrionaceae bacterium; assembly: GCA_913774795.1. Lineage (GTDB taxonomy): Bacteria > Bdellovibrionota > Bdellovibrionia > Bdellovibrionales > JAMPXM01 > CAJYOV01. Next base: position 2,349 of record CAJYIL010000328.1, on the reverse strand, counting down.
CGGCGAAGCCGCGATTTCTGGACACAACCGGATTCAATCAATCGTTGCTTGATCTCATTCGCAGCGCTCGATCCGAGCTCATCGTCTCAACACCCTTCTTGCGACTTCCCAAAGAATTTTTCGACGCGATCAAAGAACGTCGCCACGCCGGTGTCCGGGTGACTCTCGTGACCTCCCGTTATGATTCGCAGATTATCCCGAAAATTCAGACCCAGAACCGGGATATCAAACGGCTTCAGAACTTAAACGTCGAGCTTGAACAAAAAGCTTCGACCGATGACCTTCACGCGAAACTCATTATCGCCGATGGCGAGCGCGTCTTTTTGGGAAGCCACAACTTCAACATGCGAGGCAGCTTCATGGACCTTGAGGCTGGCGTGTTCATCGATGATCCCCGCGCCGCAGCGATCGTCAGGGCTTTCGCTCTTGATATCACACAACCTTACGTCAAACGAAGGACCGATGTGAAGACGACTTTAATCGAAGGCGCTCTCAAAGTCTGCTCCTACTGCCAAAAACAATTTTAGTTTGAGAGATCGGATGAGCGCGAAAAGTGCTTTCCTTGACCGACGTCGACGGCTTCGATCGACAGCGTGAAGGTGCACCCTTTTCCCGGCTCGCTCGAACACGAGAGATCGCCTCCGTGAGCTTCGGCGATTCCTTTTGCAATCGAGAGCCCGAGACCCGTTCCTTTTTTCGCGGTCTCTTTGACCTGCCAGTAGCGCTCGAAGATATGTTCACGCGCCTCGAGCGAGATTCCCGGTCCGTTGTCTTTGACTGAGATTGAAATCCGCAAGCCCTCTCGCTTTGCCAGAAGCTCGACTGTTCCGCCGGCCGGCGTGAATTTCATCGCGTTACCGAGCAAATTCGAGAGCACCTGTTCGATTCGCGCCAAATCAATTTCTGCAAATAAGTTTCGATCGGCCTTCACATGAAAGGCGAGGCCGCAATTCGTGAACAGAGGGCGAAACCGAATTTCGATATCGCGGATGGATTCAGAGACGCTCACGATTCGACGGTCCAAAGAGAGCTGACCGGCTTCAATTTTCGTGTGATCGAGCTGATCGTCGATCAGTCGCTGCATCGATTGCATCGATCGTTGCGCGATCTGAAGCGCCATTCCGACATCACTGTTTTCGGCCGCAAAGCTTCCGAGCTCCTCGCGTAAGAGTTCGTGACTCATCTTCAATGCCGAAAGCGGATTTTTTAAATCGTGAGCGACGACTTCGACCGCTTCTTTGCGGGCGTTCGAGAGATCAAGCTCGAGCTTCAGGCGCTCGTCACGCTCGCGGTCTTCACGCGCCTTGTTTCGAATCATCTGCCACAACAAAAGAACGATCGCCGCCGTCGCTAAAAACGCAAACGCGCACGCCGATATCAAACCAAGGACCAACTTTTTTGCCACGCGATCGGCCGTCGCTCTGGCTTCTTTGAGCTGAATCTTTTGAATGTCGACGTTCTGTTCGACAAGCTGGGCGATTCGTCGGCCCGTCGAAAGGCTCAACTCCTGAACGTAAGAATTGATCTCCCGGAGCGAAGCGCCTGAGCGACGGAGCTCGATCGCGTTCGTCACGCGTTCATAACCCTCTTTTTCAAGCTGGATCGCCGTCTGGATAATCGAAGGGTCTTCGCCTGGATCGAGCGTCAGGAGCATCGACGATGCCCGCTGACGGAATTCCACGTGAACCGCCTCAAATTGTTTGACGGTCGCGGGATCGCCTCTCAGCGCGAAACCTTGGGCGAGTCCCATTTCTTCGTGGGCGAGAGAACTTAAGCGTTCAGCCGTAATCACATCCTGGGCATTTTTCGTGAGGAGCTCGCCTTGCGTGACCTCAAGCTCAGAGATCACCATGAACGCACCGACCAGAATCGGCGCGAACAACACGACCAAAACTCCGAACCCGATGTAGAGGCGCTTTTCGAAATGCGACATAGGTGTCCTCAGGCCCTCAAGCAAATCACTCCTCCGGCGCTGGCGAAAGTCTTTTTTGAAAAAGAAAAGGGGCGCTCTCGCACCCCTTCTCAAATCGATCCTATCTCGATTTAGTTTACATCTGGCGGGCCCGTTTATCGACAGCGAGGGCCGCCTCGCGCATGACTTCAGAGAGCGTTGGGTGAGCGTGGAAAGATCGTGCAAGGTCTTCGCTCGATCCACCGAACTCCATCGCCACGACGGCTTCTGCGAGCATATCCGAAGCACGTGGGCCGACGATGTGAACGCCGAGGAGCTTGTCGGTCTTCGCGTCAGCTAACACTTTCACCTGGCCATCGGTCGTGCCGAGCGCTTTTGCGCGCCCGTTTGCCGAGAACGGGAAAGCGCCCGCTTTGTACTCGATGCCCTTTTCTTTA
>CAJYIL010000327.1 GCA_913774795.1 Pseudobdellovibrionaceae bacterium | reverse complement strand
ATTTTCGATTAGCGAAACGACAAGGCTTCGCAAAACGTCGACGTCTTTACGCGATATTGTCGAAGCGGATGAGTAATGAACATCGGATTTACTTTCTCTCGCCATGCTTTGAATGGCTGCCATCCGCCAGTTGGTGTGGTGTTGTTTGATTAAGGGTGATTCGCGATCGAGATGAATTCTGGCTTGTCCGGTCTTCAGCTTGCCTTTTACTTCAACGACGAGTTCTGAGCGGGTCAGAAAAATCAAAGCCTTGTTCACCGCGTCCTCTGAAAGCTTAAGCGCATTCGCGATCGACACGGCGTCGTTGAAACGCTCTAACCCCACGACTAAATGAACAGCGAGATAGTGCCAACTGCTGTAGTAAATGGCCTGCTCTGTTTCCGTAAGCGTCCTTGCTTCACCGACGCGCTCTTTAATGTTTAGGTTTGCTTCCCGGTCGCGTTGAATCTCAGTATCGAAAAAGTGCCGAAGCTCCTTCGTTCCGGCGCGAGCGTACTCCACTAACAACAAAAAGTGTTTAGTCTCATTTGGGGTTAGCTCGATATGCTTTGCGGCCCTCAGTGCCTGCTCCAGACTGAGGTGTGCTGAGCCGCGCATGACCTGCGATATGTACGCACTTCTGCAGCCAATCGTGTCGGCGAGGCGCGTTCGGAAACCTCTCTCGAATGAACTCAGCGCATCTTCAAATTCCAACAAAAACTGCTTATAATCTGAGAATTCGAAAACCGATTTCATTCGTAGTTACAGCCTTTTACGATTCAAATTAAGTGCTACTTAAATTATCGGCCATTTCTAAAGTAAGTTGAAGTATCAAGAATGATGCGCTGCAACTATCTTCCGTTTCGAACTGAGACGGAGGTTCTGAAGTATGGAAACGTTGGGTGCACGACTTAAGCGGCTGCGAATCGCCAATCGACTAACGGCGAAAGAGACAGCTATCGCCATCGAAACTGCCGAGAGCACGTACCGAGAGTGGGAAAACGGCCGCGGTCTCCGTCTTCCGCCATTCCAAAAACTGAGCCGACTGTTCGCAATTTCTGTCACTGAGATCGTCACCGGCGAGCGGCCAGCAGCGTTTCAGCTCGTAGAGCGCTTGTCGAAAATTGAGTCGGACTTACGAGAGATCAAACAAGCACTCAGCTCGCGGATTTGAAGCCGGTACCGGCGTTTACTTTAAAAAAATAGGCCCTTAGGCACGTAACTCGCAAACAACCTTAAGCAGTCAGATGGAGATTTATATGAAAGTGGTTCAGATCTTTAGCGTAATGGCATTCGCAGTAATTCCAACACTCTCGTTCGCAGCTGAAGGAGGACATAGTGGCGGAGGAGGAACCGGCATCGCGGCTTCCATCACACGCGCGACAAACGACTTCATTTCGATTGTTGAAGACAATCCGGCCGTCTTTCCGGAGCTCGATGTAAGAAAACTCAAGGCGGCGAACCCTCAAATTCTTCCAACCGCTCAGAAGATCAATTCGTGCGATGGATTGGCCACGTTGGAAGCAGTAAGTGACTCAGCAGCGAACAAGTCGGTCTTCAACATTGAAGCGTGGAAGCAAAAAACAGATGTGATCGAAAAGATCTTTTTGGCAGGCCACGAACGTTTGGTTCTTCTTGGCTACGAGCGCTCAAATCAATATCCGATTTCCAACCGCGTTTTCGCTCTCGGCCTGGCGGGGGCTAAGCTCGAAAGAGCCTCCTCGAACAGCTGTGCGTGGATAAGCGACATCTGTGCCGACCTCGAGAAACTCGAGGATTCCGTTGAATCGACCAACGTTCGTTTTAAGTCTCGAGAAATCTCTGTAGATGAAGCTTTGATTTCCATGAAAGGCCAGAAGCTCTT
>CAJYIL010000326.1 GCA_913774795.1 Pseudobdellovibrionaceae bacterium | reverse complement strand
AAAATCTGTGACGAGTTTTAAGACTTCGGCCTCATCACCGGTGAACAGCAAATCAATGTCGGATTTTGGCGAGAGTTCGTCGCGCGACCAGGACCCGAGCGCGATCGCTCCGGTGCGGGTCCATGAGGGGTGAGATGAAAGTCGTGCGAGGAGTCGGCTCTGGAGCTCACGAGAAAATTCGGAGCCCGGCATGTCTTGGTGGATATCGCCCGACGGCGCGTGGGCCGGCGCGCGTAATTTTTTGGCCGCCTGGCTTAAGTCGTCGTCTTTTAAGAAAGGCTTTGTTGCCATCTCGCAATTTGATTCAACGCTTCGAGCGGAGTGAGTTTGGAAACATCCACCTCACGCAGTTCGTTCACGTAAGGAGGTAACTCCTTTGAGTCTGTGACCATTTCGCTTGCGATAGCAACTTCATTCACGCGCGCTTCAAGAGCGTCATTGATCGGATCTTCGAGAAGCAACGACATCTGATTGTGCTGAACAGTCGCTCGTCCCGCTTCAAGCTTGCGCAAGATTTGCTGCGCGCGTTTCGTGACTGCACCCGGAATGCCCGCGAGCTTTGCGACGTGAATTCCGTAAGATTTATTGGCTGGCCCTTTGACGAGTTGGTGAAGGAAGCGAATGTCTTTTGTCGATGGATCCTCGTGAATGGCCATGTGGCCGTTCACAATCTGTGGGTGAAGAACCGCTAAGTCCGTGAGCTCATGGTAGTGAGTCGCGAAGAGCGTCATGCACTCTTTCATTCCGACTAAGTATTCGAGAATCGATTGCGCGAGCGACATCCCGTCGTACGTGCTCGTGCCGCGTCCGACTTCATCGAGGATGACAAGCGAGTTTTCCGTCGCCTGCGCAAGCATTTCCGCGGTTTCCTTCATCTCAACCATGAAGGTCGAAAGTCCCTCAGAAAGGAAATCCGACGCCCCGATTCGCGTGAAGATACGATCGAAGACCGGAAGCTCCGAACCCGCGGCGGCCGGTATGTAACACCCCGCCTGAGCCAGGATGGAAGCGACCGCGACTTGTCTCATGAGAGTCGACTTACCCGCCATGTTTGGTCCGGTGAGAAGCAAAGTATGGCGCGCCGAGAGCATCACATCGTTTGCGACAAACGGCAGACTTAAGGCTTGCTCAATGACCGGGTGCCGCGATTGACGGAGCATCAAGATACGGTTCGAAGAGAGCTTCGGGCGCGAATAGTTTTGCTCGATCGAGAGAGCCGCAAACGATGTGATGACATCGATCTCCGCCCACTTATTTGCAAGAGCGAGGAGTGAACGTGCTTCTTTCAGGCAAGTCGCAATCAAGCTTGAAAAGATTGAGAGTTCGAGCTCGAGCCGCTTGGCCTGGGCTGTTAGAACTTTCGTTTCAAGTTCGGCGAGCTCTTTCGTGAGATAGCGTTCGGCATTGGCCAAGGTTTGCTTGCGGTCATAGCGATCCGCCGGAACCTTATCTTTATGCGTGTTCGTGATCTCGATGTAGTAGCCGAAGACGTTATTGAAGCGAACTTTGAGCGAAGGAATTCCGGTGAGCTCTTTTTCGCGTACTTCGAGTTGCATGATCAGCTCATGCGAGTTTGTCGAGAGATCGATCAACTCGTCCAGTGTCCCATCGACGCCCTTGCGAATGAGGCCGCCGTTCTTTGTTTGAATCGGCGGTTCATCGGTCAGAGTCTCGCGAATCTCACGGGCGATTTTCTCGGCTCTTAAGCAAAGTTCAGAGTCCCACTGCTCATCCGGCGCAAGTCGACAAACTTCGCGCCCTGCTTCCAGAGAGTCGGCTAAAGCAACGAGATCACGAGGATTACAGGAAGGATTGCCGAGCTTCCCGAGTCGTCTCTGAATATCGCCGAGCCCACCGAGAGCCGTACGAACTTCACGCAAGTCTTGAGGTCGTGAAACCCATCGCGCGACGTGATCAAAGCGTCGCTCGATGGCTTCTGAATTCGTTAAAGGGAACTGCAACCACTGCTTCAGAAGTCGTGCGCCTGCCGATGTTTTGCAGCGATTGACCGCATGAAAAAGCGATCCTTGAGGTTCGCCCTTGTACGTCTCGAAGAGCTCAAGGTGTCTGACGACGGTTGATGGCAATTCCATCCGGTCGAGAAGTTCGCGACGTTCAAACGGGCTCAGTGTTTCGAGGATTTTTTCGCCCTGCATGTGCACGGCGTAACCGAGAAGTCGACGGGCTGACTCTGGCCAGTCTCCGAAGACGGGACCGAGTTGGTCGTGCCGGGTCGTCATGATGTCGAGCCCATCTAGCTCTTTGTCCTGAGAACCCAAGATGATTTCAACGGGTTGCAAGCTCGACAGAAGTCTCAGTTTACGGCCTTCGTCTTTAACGAGAAAGAAGAACGCTTCGCCCGTCGTCGTATCGAGAAAGCTCACCGACTTTGCATCGATCGAGGCAATGTAGTTTGGTTTCAAGCTATCGAGTGTGTCGGGGTCGTAAACGACTCCGGGCGAGAGGATGCGTGTGACCGCCCGCTTGACCAACCCTTTCGCAAACTTTGGATCTTCGATTTGATCGCAGATCGCAACCTTGTAACCGTTTGCAAGAAGCTTATTGATCGAGTTTGCAACCGAGTGATGAGGCACTCCACACATCGGTTCTTTGTGCTCGGAGTTTTTATTTCGCGATGTGAGCGCGATTCCCAAAACTGGCGCCGCAGTCTCCGCGTCGGAGTGAAACATCTCGAAGAAATCGCCCATCCGGAACAACACGACTTTATCTTCATGCGCGGACTTCACATCCCAATACTGCTGCATGAGCGGAGTCAGTTTCGGCTGGCCTTTGGTCGACGTCGATTCGGGCGTGTTTTGCATAGGTTTGAGGGTTAACTTCGCGCGTTGATCGGGTCAACATGCGCACGGCGTCAGCCCCCGCTTTCACTGAGGTTTTGCCGAAGGTTTAAGCACGCTTGCTCCGCGGCCGCTATCCTTGAAGTCTCACAGTTTTTCGAAGGGATTCGGATGCGTCTGCGGCAGGGTTCGGTGGCTTTGTGTGCGTTGGTTTTTAGCAGCTCTTTCGCTCAAGGCTCGGTGACTCTAAACGACTATTCGCTCACTTCAAAACTCGTCACTCCTCCCGCGCACCTCAACGTGAATATCGCCGGCCTCTCGGAGTTCGATAAAAAAGCTTGGACCGTCGAGAAGCAAGATGACGGCACCGAGCTCTACACGCTGAAAAATAAAAAACCTGAAGCGCGTGCGGCGATCATGCGGAATGCGAAAGGCGATCTCGAATCGATGACGACTTACAAAGTTGTCGGTTCAAGCGAGACCTCAGGTTCGATGATGTTCGAAAAAGGATCGCTGAAGTCGTTCACGTCCTGCGAAACGCAAGATCCAGTGGGGCGCGTCTGCGTGACGGCGACACCGGAACTCTGTCACGCAATGAAGGTCGGCAACGTGCAGCCCGATGCGATGAAGCAAATGGACACGTTCGAAATGCGCTCGCTTGCGATCTTACTCACGCTTCGCGGGACCGATCATCAACTCGACAACATGGTGAAATCGGGAAATCGCTTGGGGCTCAAATCCGCTTTGCAAACGACGAAGGGTCAGCTGCTCGCCCTTTCGAAAGTGATCGAGCGCGAAACGCGCACGCCAGCGGCCACGGCGCCTGCTGATGACAAGCTCACTCAAAGAGTTCTCGAGAAGAGTCTTCCGCGTTTGAAACAAGCGTGTCTCGATACAAAATTTAACTGATTATTGAACGCTGCGCGATTTCGCAGGCGCAGATGATGTTGCGCCTGTCGATTTGTCGGCGCATTGAGGTGCTGTCGTGAGCTTCTCGCACCCGACGGCTCGTTGCACTTCGGGATACTGGAGTGCGAGGCGGAGTCGTTCGTCGGACTCTGGGTGCTCACCATCATTCGAATCTGAGCAACCATCGGCAGATGTAGCATACAGGATGTGCTGGAGTTTTTTTGGATCAAGTGTTGATGCTTGGGTCGCTAAGAAGTCAGCGAGGAGCTGACTTCCGAGAGCGTCAGCGAAGTGTTCTTTGTTGGCGGGTCCGCACCGAAGCTCTCCCGATTTTGACTCCGGAATTTGCGGAGGGCCGAGTTCAATTCCTGTTTGCCTGAGCGTTGACTGCTCACGCTCGTAAGCTCGGCGGATAAGATCTTTTCTTTTCTGGCCGATCGATTCCGCTTCAATGCAGCGTCGAAGGCTCGCAAAGGGTGAATCCTCCATCGAATAAGCTTGCGGAGGCAGAGCTTCGATTTTCGCGAGCCCGCACTTCAGCAGCAAGTTGGCGTAGCTTGAATCAAACGATTCGTACTTTGTAACTCCCGAGACCATGACCCCCGCGAGTTCGGCTTTATCTTTCGTCAATCCGCATTTGGTGAGCTCTTCGCGGCGGCCTTGAGTGATAGCCCTGATTTTTGCCTGATCAGTGACGATGCGGTCGAACGTGCAAGGGTCTACCGCATGTGAGAGCTCGTGCGTGATGACCGCGATCGCAGACTCAACCGGAAGATTCATCGTGCTCCGGCAAATCGAAAGCTTGTTTTGAACCGGATTGTAACTTCCTTGAGGAGTGATCGCTTCGCACTCTCCCGAATCGACGTCGTATTGAATCGTGAGTTTGGTCAGGCGTTCGATTGCCGCTTTCGTGTAGGCGGTCGGCGAGGAACTTAAGCTTCTTTTTAAGACTTCGCGGATCTTTTCGGTCATCTTGGCGACACTCAGCTTTTGCGCCGGACTTGGCTTGAGCGCACGCGACAAGATCTCAAGCTGAGCATCCATCTGCTTGGTCGGCGGACCTTGATTTAACTCGCGGACAAAAAAATTAGACGGAAGAATTGTTCCGTTCTCGAATTTTGTGGCAATGGACGATCCCGGTTTGGCGGCGCGAGCGCAGATCGACGTTTGGCTCTTCGCTGAAGGAAGAAGCGAGTCGCACGAGGGTGCGGCGTGAGCCTGCAGCACAGCTAGGAAGATCGCGATTGCGCTCAAAAGAAGCCCGCCAAAGTCGCCATGAAGTCGCGATTCATGTTGCCTGAGATGCCAATGTGCCAGCTCTCGCCGTTGAAGCCGCCCGCCACCCAAATATTTTCGGGAACGGGATCGGCAGTCGAATTTAAGGCTCTTTGATAAGTCACTCCGAGTTGAAGAACATCGACACGTTTTTGGAATCCGACCGCAGCTTGCATGATTTTGTTGTAAGCATCGTCACCGGCATCGGCTTTGCGGCCGGTCAGTTCTAGAGAGAAGGTCGTCTCCTTGGTGACGTAGGCGTAGCCCACGCCGTAATTGAGCGTATCGCTTTTGGGTGTCGAAGGTCTCGTCATTGAAATCGTGACGCCGCCGCGATGTTTGCTTGCCGCATTGATTAAAAGACCCGCTCCGTAGCTCGGAGTCTCGTCGGTCTTTGCATAGCGAGCACCGATGAAAAAATCTTTTGAGATCTCAAATCCGACATCGGCGCCAAGTGTCGACTTACATCCGTCGCATGCGGGCGCGTAATTTCCGATCTTTGCGCCGACAGTTTTGCCGGAGTAGCCGGCTTCAAACCCGAAATCGTTTTTTCCGGTGTAACGTGCGGCTTGAAGGTTGCCGACAAAGCCGTCTTGGTACATGGCGCCCGCTGGATTCTGTGCGGTGTCCCCGAGCGAAATATTCACGAGATTCACGACGTCGGGAGCGGCGATGCCCATCCCGACCGAAAGCCGTTGTTCCTCGGGCGCAACCGCGTGCGCAGAGGCCGCTATGAGAACTGCGGCGAAGAGCGCGAAGCGGTGGCCCGAGAGTCGTGGCGACATTACGGCGCCAGCTCCTTCAAGAGCTTTTCGTAAATTCCGCCAAAGCCGCCATTCGACATCACGAGAATGACGTCGCCGGGATGAGCTTTCGCTTTGAGCGTGCTGACGATGCTATCGACGTCGTTGCAAAGATTGGCGTCGACGCCTTTTTTCTTTAGGTCGGTGATGAGTTGATCGGTCGAGAATCGGTCGTTTTCCGCAATGGCCGTTTGGTTAAACGCCGGAGGCATCAAAACCGCATGACCGACACCGAGTGCCTCTGCGTAATCTTTTTGGAAGACGCTTCGGCGCGACGTTGCGCTTCTTGCTTCGAAAACGGAGAAGACGCGCGATTTTGGATATCGTGATTGAACGTTCTCGATGGTTTGCTTCACCGCTGTCGGATGGTGAGCAAAGTCTTCGATGATCGTGATGTCGTTCGGTCGACCGATGATTTCTTGGCGACGTTTGACACCCTGGAAATCCGCGAGGGCTTTCACCACTTTCGCCATGTCGAAACCTAAGCTCTCCGAGAGCGCGAAGGCGGCAAGAGCGTTCTTCACGTTGTAGCCGCCGATCAGATTGATGCTCACGTGCGTGTCAGTTTTGCCTGCGCGGTGAATGTCGAACTCGGTTCTCATCCCGTCACCTTTTACGTTTTTCGCGACGTAATCGGCTTGGCCACCGAGACCAAACGTGATGACCTTACGGCCGCCTTTCGACAGATGAGCTTTTTCTCTCCGGAGGAGATCGGCGATGTTCGCGTCACCGGCTGCCGTCACGAGAGTCCCGTTCTCCGGAAGAAGTTTCAGAAGCATCTGAAACGCCTCTTTCACGTGATCGAGATCTCGGTAAATGTCAGCGTGATCGAATTCCACGCTCGTGAGAATGACCGAGCGCGGACGATAGTGCGTGAACTTCGGAACTTTGTCGAAGAAGGCCGTGTCGTACTCGTCACCTTCGATCACAAACCAATCGCCTTGCGGAACGCGGTAAGAAAGATCGAAGTTCTTCGGAATGCCGCCGATCATGAAGCCCGGCTTTAGCCCTTGTTGATCGGTGATCCACGACATCATTGACGTCGTCGTCGTTTTGCCGTGAGTTCCGCTCACCGTGATGCAGTGACGGTGATCGATCACGATTTGGCCCATGGCTTGAGGCAATGACGTGAACGGAATGTCGGAGTTCAGAAGAGCTTGGGCCTCTTCGTACTGACGAGAGATCACGTTGCCGACGACGACGAGATCTGGTTTGCCGTTCTTCGTGAGATTCTCGGCTTTGTATCCTTCCATGATCGGAATGCCGATTTTCTGGAGCTGCGTCGACATCGGCGGATAAACGTTTTGATCCGAACCGGTGATTTTGAATCCGCGATCTTTGAGAAGTCCGGCGAGGGAGGCCATCGCGGTTCCGCAAATGCCCATGAAGTGAATATGCGCGCCGGGTTTGAGATCGATCTTTTGGACTGGCTTACGTTCTGCTGTGGTCATGGGGTCTATTGAATCACACGCGCTTCGCCGAGGTGAAGCGCTGAATGAACCTAGACTATTGTTGAGGTTCTGACGGAGCGGGGCGCGTCTTCGGACGTGTCGGCCTTTTTGGCGGAGGTTGGGTCAGCAGATCGTCGATTTGGTCGAGCAATTCGGCCTCATCACCTTTCAGTCCCACAGGCTTAAAGGTCACTGTTGAAAGCTGCGCTTCCTGGAGCTGCTGTCGGAGATCGTCGACGTGAATCGCGCCGATCACGATCGCGCTCGGTTTCTGCGATGCTTTTGCTTTTGCGGCGAACTTCGTGTTTCGCTCGTGCAGAGTTTCTTTGAACTCTTTCATCTTCAGGCGCAACTGCTCGTCAAGTTTTGTGAGAACGTCGACTTCATCGGAGTCTGCGGGCATCTTCATCAAATCGCGAACCGTCGCAACGTAGTCCGCGCGTTTTTTGATATCGTCTTTAAATTCGTCGATCCGAATTTTGAATCCGACGAAACCACGCAAGTCCGAAAGTATGAGCTGGTGTTTCTTGATGAGTTCATTGGAGTCTCCGCATTCGACTTTAAGCTTTCTTCCTTCTCGCGCTTTGAGCTTCAGACCTACGTGGGTCATCGTATTGTCGAGGGATTCTCCGCTCAGCTTCTGGAGATCTTGGAGAGTCCAACCGTTAAAACGCTCGGGGTCATGATCGTCGATCTCCCCTTCGCAACCTTCGACTATGACGGTTTTGATCGCACCGTTCTCGACCCAGTCGACGAGCTGCCGGTAGATCGCGCGCTGGTTATCGGCCTGCGGGAGATTCGCACTCGACACTTGCGTGTTGGTTTGCGGAGACAAGTGCCATTGCGGGATGACGATGACGTCGCCGCTTGGACCCGAGAGCACACCGTATTCGCCACTTGCCGTGAGTGGGCCGTTTGCTTTCGGCGCACTCGCACAGGCCGTCACAAAGAGAAGTAAGAAAAGTGCTTTCATGGCCTTATCGCAGCACGAACTTGGCTGGTGGGCAAGCACCGGGCACGGCTTTCGCTTGAGCGTGAAATGGCCTCGCTCGCGGCTCGCAACCCGCCGGTCTTGCGTCAGCGAAGGTCTGACGCGCGTGGGACCTCTGTTCGTGCCCGATTGTGTGCTCCACACATCCATCGCAAATTGGCGGCGTCATTCGCTCCTCCGCGTGCGTACGGTCGGATGTGATCGAGCTGCAGGAATTTTGTCGATCCGCACCTGCGCCCGTCTACACCTTGAGATGAGCATCCGCCTCCGTCGGATTCGACTCTGTGTCGCTGTTCAGCCGGTATGTAACGAGACCGCTTCACCTCCGCTGCGGAGGTCACGCTTTCGCTGGCGCTCGATAATCCCAGCGAACCTGCGTCCTCGCCTAACATCGATCGATTTTGTAATTCAGTGACTTCGATCTCGGGCTCTTGATCCTGCTCAAGTTTGAATTTGCGATTCGCTTTTTGAACCCTCGCGCGCGCCGCTTTTCTCTGCGGGTCGAATCGATCGAGTCCGATTTCAGCGAGTCGCTCCAACAGGGATTCCGTCGTCATCGAAGGATCAACGTGACCGAGAAGATCTTTGAGCTGGTTGAGCTTGTCGCTCAGTTCTTTCGATATCGAGAAGCTGACTCTCAATCGGTCGCTGCAGATCGCGTGCTGTGTCTCGCGCTTCTCTCGCTCTGGATTTCTGCGAGCGAACTCTTCTTCGACTTCTCGGCGTGATTTGCCGAGGCACGTTTCGACGAGTTCGATTTTTGCGTTCAACGAGTATGGCCGCTCGATCTTTGCTTCTTGGTGAAGAAACGACTGGACGTCGGCGGCAACGCTGAGAGTGAGCTCGCCTGATT
>CAJYIL010000325.1 GCA_913774795.1 Pseudobdellovibrionaceae bacterium | reverse complement strand
ACGCACCATGAGGTATGCGCTTTTTCGTTACACTCAGCCTCTCGCTCATTTCGACCCTCTCTTTGGCTCAGCTGCGGTCGCAACCAAAGCTGTCGTTTGTCACACAGTTCGAGTTTGCCAAAGCGGCCGAGCTCCAGATTCTCGCGAAAGTCAGCGATCAACTCAAATCAGGCGACCGAACTGTCTGTGGGCATAATCGCGCTCTCTCCACCGCAGCGTGCGCGGCTACTCTCATTCGGACTTACCGCGTTCACTCCTCGCAGGGCCTGCGCGCTTTTTTTGATCTCGCAGTCGCGGCCGCAGTCGTCGACCGTTCGCGCGGTCTCGATGAGATGCAAGTCAATCGCGAGCTCGCCGATAATTTTCTCGCAATCGCAGAAATCGCGGCGCCTTCGAAATTCTTTGCGCAGAAGATGCGGGCTCGCTCCAAGCGCGATCATCTTGAACGTACGCAAGCCCGTATCTCTGAGAACGCGTCTCTAGCGAGCTTTCAATCGCAGGTTCTCCCGCTGATCCGTGTGCAAATCGCGAAGGTTGATTCGGCGGCGCTCCGTCGCCGGGCCGACAAACTTCAGCAGCGTCGCTGGGCTCTGAGATAAAAAAAAGCCGCTCCCGAGCAGGGAAGCGGCTTTGAGGTGCAGCGTTCGGGTACGGGTGAACGCGCTCGGGGAACGAAAATTAGTTGGGGTCGTTGGCGTCTGATCCTTCGGGGCGGTACGTGCCGTTACGGATCGCCTTTTGAATATCGAGCGCCAGTTCTGAGTCGACCTGCGCGGCCGTGAGAGCGTCTTCATCGGATTCGCGCTCGTTGACGAGAGAGTCGCCGATCAACCCTAGAAGACGGTTCGCCTCTTCTTCGAGCTTCGTATTAACCGTTGAGTATTGAAGGTAAATTTCTTCGCCTTCAAACTCGTAGCCTTTCCAGTGAAGCGGAATATCGATTTTATCGATGTCTTCTCCGCCCTCAAAATACTCCTCCATCAAAGAACCCAAAATATCGACGCATGAAAAGAGGCGGTCCATCAAAGTCGATTGGGCATCGGCTCCATCGGCAACTTCGTCGGCGTTTTGCGTTTCAAACTGCGGCGCCAAGACTTCGCCATCGGCCGTGATATCGGTGGGTGCCGCCGAAAAAGCTTTGTTCGATGCCCCTTTGAGGTTCATCGAGGCTTCGAAGTTGATTTGCTTCAAGCGACCTTGCTCAACATAGCCTACGCGCAGGACGACTTCCTCGGTATAAATTTGACCGTCGACGATGAACTCGCCGACCGCAGCCTGAGCTTTGAACTGACCTTGAAAAACC
>CAJYIL010000324.1 GCA_913774795.1 Pseudobdellovibrionaceae bacterium | reverse complement strand
GTGCTTTTGCTCCGGGTAGTTGATCGTGATCATCTTCCCTTTGTTCGAAAGGTTCTTGAACATCTTCACGAGCGTCCAACCCATGCCCGATAAGATCGCCGGCAAGTACCACTTCGAAGCTTCTGTTCTCTTTTGAACGATCATTAGAGGTTACCTCTTACGAGAGTGAACTCGTTGTAAATGCGGCCCACGCCGACTTGATCGACATCGCTCGGAGCTTCAACGGCAGGGGCGCCGCGCATGAGTTCGACCACTTCCGTGATCGACAACGATGCCGGAACGATCGAGAGACCTTTCTTAACGGTCTGTGCGATGCCCTTGTAGTTGACGAAGGTGCCGTCTTTTTCGAGATACGTTTTGAGTGGAATCAATGTGACGTCGCCATCGAGAGCTTCGAGCTGGTCGTTTTTGCCCGCTTGCAACCAAACCAACTTCGCGGCTTTCGAAAGCTCCATGATCTTCGCTTTCAAATCCGGGAACTGCGATTGGTTCTCTGGGCCCGCTACGACCACCGTCGTGATCGCGCCCGATGTCAGACCTTGAACCAACTCTGGCCACTTCGCCGACAGCGACGAAGACGCCAAACGATCCATCAAACCACGCGTGTTCGGGTTGCGGTCACCGCGTAAGAGCAAGCCGTCGAACGCTTCGATCGTCTCCGGGTTGTTGATCCAGTGAAAGACGTTCGAAGTGCCAACTTCGTTTTTCGCGAAACCGAGAAGTGCATCGTACTCCTCGTTCGTGTACTGACCTGTGACGACGAACGCGACTTTGTTACCGCCCCCGCGCAAAGCTTCGCCGGTTTTTTTCGCCGCAAGCGAAGGAACCATCCACTCGCCGCGCACGCGCGCGTCGAGCAAACGAGCTTCTTTGTTCGCGAACTTGTAGACGTCGCGACCGACGTCGCACATCCAGTAACCGTTCACGTCTTTGTGGTAGTTTGGCTTGATACGGAAGACGCCTTCTTTGTTGTAGAACGCGCGCGTGTTACAGCCGGTCGAACAGCCCGTGCAAATCGTGTTGTGTTCGCGGAGGAACCAAACACGCTGACGGAAGCGGAAGTCTTTCGACGTCAAGGCGCCAACCGGGCAAATGTCGACGACGTTTGTCGAGTAATTGTTGTTCAAAGGCTTACCATCGAACGTGCCGATTTCAGCGCGGTCACCGCGGTTGAAAATTCCGAGCTCGTTTGATTTCGAAACTTCGTCGGTGAAACGAACGCAGCGCGAGCAGAGAATGCAGCGCTCGGTATCGAGAACGACGCGAGGGCCGAGGTCGACAACCTTGTGCTTCTTCACTTTGCGCTCGGCCATCTCCGGATCGTACTTGCCATAAGCCATGTACTGATCTTGAAGACCGCACTCACCCGCTTGGTCACAGATCGGACAATCGAGAGGGTGGTTGATCAAGTGGAAGTCGAGACCCCACTTCACGGCTTCTTTAACTTTTTCAGATGCGTTGTTAACGACCATGCCTTCGGTAACCGCGGTGTTACACGCGATCTGCAGACGTGGGTTCCCTTCGATCTCAACCATGCAAAGACGGCAAACGCCCGCGACCGAAAGGCCTGGGTGCCAGCAATAGTGCGCGATCGATTGGCCGTTTTGGTGAAAGGCTTCGATGATCGATGTTCCGGCTTTCACTTCGACATCGACGCCGTTGATTTTCGCCTTCAGCATTTTTGGCGCTTCGACCGGCTTTGCTTCGGTCGGCTCTGTGCCGGCGCGGCCGGTGTTCGAGTGAGTCGTGTTGTCAGCCATTAGTGCGCTCCTCCGAGAGACGGGTGCATTTGGGCGTAAATCTGCGTGCCCTTCACCTTCGATTTCTTTTCGCGGATGAAGTACTCGAACTCGTCACGGAATTTCGTGACAAACGAAAGAACCGGCAACGCTGCGGCATCAGACAACGCGCAGATCGTACGGCCTTTCATTTGGTCTGAGATCTTCAAGAGCAAATCGACGTCGCCCGGCTTGCCTTCGCCGTGAGTGATCGAGTGGATGATTTTTTCGATCCAGCCCGTGCCTTCGCGGCAAGGCGTACACTGCCCGCACGATTCGTGGTGATAAAAGTGAGTGATCGTCGAAAGAACGTCGACCATGCAGTACGAGTCGTCGATCACGATGATCGCGCCCGAACCCAACATCGACCCTTTCGCGGCCATGTTCTCGTAATCGAGAGTCGCGTCGGCACACTCAGCTGCTGTCAACACCGGAGCGGATGATCCGCCCGGAACAACCGCTTTCAACTTACGGCCCGGAAGAAGTCCTCCGCACTCGATGTTGATGAAATCCATCAGTGGATAACCGAGTGGAACTTCGTACGTGCCTGGCTTTTGAACGTTACCGCTCAAAGAGAACAATTTTGTTCCGGCTGACTTCTCTGTTCCGTACTTACGGTAACCTGCTCCGCCATCACGGATGATGTTCACGACGGCCGCCAACGTTTCGACGTTATTTACGATCGTTGGCTTTTTCAAGTAGCCCTGAACCGCCGGGAACGGTGGTTTCAGTTTCGGCTGACCTTTGTAACCCTCAAGAGAAGAGATAAGACCCGTCTCTTCACCGCAGATGTAAGCGCCGGCACCCAAGTAGAGATCGAGTTCAACATCGACACCCGAGCCGAGGATGTTCTTACCGATATAACCCGCATCGCGAGCTTCGCGAATGGCGTCTTCGAGGATCATCGCCGGACCCATGTATTCACCGCGGATGTAGATGTAGGCTTTCTTCGCGCCAACTGCGTACGCCGAGATGATCATCCCCTCGATGAGTTGGTGCGGAGCTTTCTCCATCATCACGCGGTCTTTGAATGTTCCTGGCTCTGATTCGTCGGCATTGCAGAGAAGATAACGAGGTTCACCGTTGTTCGGTAAGAACCCCCACTTCACGCCTGTCGGGAAGCCCGCACCACCGCGACCGCGAAGACCCGAGGCCTTTACTTCGTCGATGATCTTTTGTTTATCCATTTTCAGAGCGCGAGCGAGCTGCTCGTAACCGCCGTTAGCTTTGTAGCCCGCAAGCGTGCGGTATTCTTTTTTGTGGTAGTGCTCGGAAAGGTATTTTACTTCAGCCATTATTGACGCCCGCCTTTCGCACGCAAGTCGCGCACGAGCTGCAAACCTTTTTCTGTGTTGAGCGACTCGATGTAAGGATCACGGTTGATCTGAAGCATCGGCGCCGTATCGCACGAACCGAGACACTCGACTTTGTTGAACGTGAACAAACCGTCTGGCGAAACATCGCCGTACGTTTTGCAGCCCGCTTCTTTCATCATGGCGTCTGTGAGTTCGCGGCCACCGAGCATCCCGCACGTCAAAGTACAGCACACTTGAATGTGGTATTTGCCGACCGGCTGCTTGTTGAACATCGTGTAGAACGTCGAGACTTCTTCGATTTGCGAAGCCGGGATATCCATCACGCGCGAAAGTTCGGCCACGACGTCGGGAGAGACCCAACCGCCGTTTTCATCCTGCCCGCGGTAAAGCGCGCGAATAATGGCCGATTGCTTCGACTCATAACGAGTGAGCTCATTCTGAACGTACTTCACACCATCTGCTGATAATTTGAATGACATATCTTATCGGTCCAATTCGCCGGCAATGAGGTTCATCGATCCGAGAATCGAAATGACGTCAGACAAAAGCCCGCCCGTCACTTGCTCAGGGAATGACTGGTAAATCGCAAAACATGGAGGACGAACACGCAAACGGTAAGGACGACCCGAGCCGTCGCTGACGAGGTAAAACCCGAGTTCACCGTTGGCGGCTTCAGTCGCGTCATAGACTTCGCCCGCTGGTGGACGGAGGCCTTTGATCACGAGCATGAAGTGGTTCATGAGACCTTCGATGTTGCCGTAAACATCTTTTTTCTCTGGGAGAACGATGCCCTTGTCGCGAATTGTGTAATCGCCCGACGGAACGTTTTTGCAAACCTGCTCGATGATCTTCAGAGACTGTTTCATCTCTTCAACGCGAACGAGGTAACGGTCGTAACAATCGCCCGATGTTCCGACCGGAATATCGAAATCGAGCTGGTCGTACATGTAGTAAGGCTGCGCTTTACGCAGATCGTGCGCGACACCCGCCGCTCTCAAGAGTGGACCGGTGTATCCCCAAGCGATCGCTTTCTCGGCCGAGATCGCGCCGACACCTTGCGTGCGTTGGATCCAGATCTTGTTTTGCGACAAAAGACCTTCGACGTCGCTGATGCCCTGACGAATGTTTTTGCAAGTCGCGAGAACGTCGTCAAACCATCCCGGAGGCGCGTCTTGCGCCATGCCGCCGATGCGGGTCAACGAAACCGTGAGACGTGCGCCGCAGAGTTTTTCGAACAAGTTGTAAACCTGCTCGCGGTACGTGAAGAGCTGGAAGAACGCCGTCAAGGCTCCCAGGTCGACCGCGTTGGCACCCAAGCAAACGAAGTGATCGATGATGCGCGAAAGTTCCGCGAGAATGATACGCATCGCTTGCGCCTTCTGCGGAATTTCGACGCCGAGCAAGCGCTCGACCGCTTTGCAGTAGCCGACGTTGTTCATCGGTGCCGAGCAGTAGTTCAAGCGATCAGTGTAAGGGATGACTTGGTTATACGGGTGGGTCTCCGCCATTTTCTCGAAGCAGCGGTGAAGGAAGCCTAGTTCGACGTTCGCGCGCGCGATCGTTTCGCCATCCAACTCCGCCATCACGCGAAGCGTTCCGTGCGTCGAAGGGTGCGACGGACCAATGTTCAATGGAACGAGGTTGTGACCTTTCGCCGATGGCAACAAGTGCGAGTGTGTCGGATCGAAGTGAACCGGAAGAGCCACCGAGCAGTGTTGCTGGTGATCGGCGTCGTAGTCTTTTCTCAGAGGGTGACCGACGAATTCTTCGTGCACCAGAAGGCGACGGAGATTCGGGTGACCTGCGAATTTGATCCCGAACATATCGAACGCTTCGCGCTCGAACCAGTTCGCCGAGTCCCAGACCGAGGTGGCCGTGTCGATCGACTCGCCTTCTCCGACTTGGCATTTGATGCGCAAGCGCTGCATCGTCTTCGTCGAGAACAAATGGTAGACGACTTCGAAACGTTTCGCGCGCTCTGGATAATCGACTCCGCACAAATCCATAAGCACGTCGAAGCGACCCGATTCACGGAAGTAACGAAGAACCGGAACGATATCTTCTTTCGGGAATTCGAGAACGTCGTCGCCGACTTTCGAAGTCGAGAATTTGTACGCAGAGAAACGATCTTTGATCGGAAGAAGCTGCGAGAGGTCTGTCTTAAGAAGCTCGATCTGATGAGTCATCTGGTTGTTCATACTGGCGCACCTGTTCCCAATTGCTTCATCCACGCCGGGCGCTTCCAGTTCTTCGCCCAAGGACGCGGATGGTGTTCCGCGATCATGCGTTGAAGAGTCATGACGCCGTCGAGAACCGCTTCAGGTGTCGGAGGACATCCTGGAACAAACACGTCGACCGGAATGACTTTATCGATGCCTTGGAGAACGTGATACGCGCGGTAGAAACCACCCGACGATGCGCAAGCACCCATCGAGATCACGTATTTCGGATCGAGCATCTGTTCGTAGATGTGAACCAAGACCGGCGCCATTTTTTCGGTGATCGTACCGGCGACGATCAACATGTCGGCTTGGCGAGGCGAGAAGCGAACGACTTCAGCGCCAAAACGCGCGAGATCGTACTTCGGACCCATGACCGACATCAGCTCGATCCCGCAGCACGCGGTGCCGTAAGGCATCGGCCACATCGAGTTTTTGCGACCCCACGCGATGACGTCGTCAAGGCGCGTGGTAAATGCGAAAGATTTAGAAGAATCGACGAGTTGCGCGTCGCTCGGAGCTTGGCCTGGTTGAGCCAGTGGCATCGAGTTGTGACCCGTCACCGATGGCGAGTTGTCATGTGGCATATGAAGGACCTCTCAAGTTTTAGTAGTAAAGAGCAATCTCAACTGGTTGTCATTTTCGAATGCGCGTTTCGACTGGTAACAGCGCGATTTCTGATTCCTTTTCCGCAACCATCCGTGCGCGTTTCGTAGACACCGAAAAAGGTCTGTCAGAGGGCAGCCGAGCAATTGATCACATCGTAAGCACCAACGCCGTCGAAGCTTTGACGGATTGCGTTTTTCCTAACTCAAGGCTCCCGAACGGTTGCGACATGCGACCACGTTTCGTGTGACTCACCGCTCTTACTGGGACGTGCTGGCTCGATGAGCATGTTCAAGACAAATCACGAGTTATCGCGCACATAAGGATGTCGCGCGATGACGTCGAAATCTGACGAAGGTCTAGCTTTTTACTAGGCAGGTCCCAAATTGGAACCTAAGCTTTTTCCGTTACAGATTCGAAACTCTCGCACGGATGCGACACCTACTTTGAGGGGAATTGGTAGTGATGAAGACAGGGATTTTGACGGCAGCTTTGACTGTCGCGTTCGCAGCAGGCTCGGCAGGCGCCGCTACTCAACAAGGCGACTTGCTCATCAAGTTCAAAAACGTCGAAACATTGAAAGCTTTTGCTCTCATGTCGAAAGGCGCGGGATCAAAAGTTGAAACTCTGGGCGCGACTCAGTGGGTTCACGTGAAAATGTCGCCTGAGCAACAAAAAGAGATCTCGATCGAAGATATTCGCTCGAACCCAGAAGTTCTCGCGGTTCAACCGAACTACAAACTTCACCTTCTCGAAAACTACCAATTAAAATCGCCAGCTCTCCGCGCACAACTCGCGAAGATGGTTGCGGCTCAAAACTTCAAGCCAGCGGCGATGCCAGCTGACAACCCTCCCTTTCCTTCGGCAACTCCAGTTGGCGGAACAGGTGCAGATCCTGATTTCGCAAAACAGTGGGGCATGAACGATATCGGCCTTAAGAAAGGTCTCTCACAACACCGCGGTAAAGGCGTTGTTGTGGCGGTCATCGATACGGGCGTCGATTACACGCACGAAGATCTCGTCGATAATATGTGGCGCAACAAAGGCGAAATGGGCACAGACGCTCAAGGTCGCGACAAATCGTCGAACGGCGTCGATGACGACGGCAACGGATACATCGATGACGTCATGGGCTGGGATTTCGCAGCGAACGACAACAAGCCGTTCGACCTCGCGGTTGATCCGATCCAAATCTTGATGGGCGGCGGTAACCCAGGTCACGGCACTCACTGCGCAGGTAACGTCGCGGCTCGCGGCGATAACGGCAAAGGTGTCGAAGGCGTTGCTCCAGACGCGCAAATCATGGCTCTTCGTTTCTTGTCTGAAAAAGGCGAAGGCGACACAGCGGGCGCAATCAAAGCGATCGACTACGCGGTTGCAAACGGTGCGCAAGTGCTTTCGAACTCATGGGGTTCGGAAGGCGATGATCCAGCTGAAGGCGAAAAGAACCAAGCGTTGAAAGATTCGATCCAACGCGCAGCTGACAAAGGCGTCATCTTCATCGCGGCTGCCGGCAACGGTCACTCGGGCGTTGGCTACGACAACGACTCGGATGCAAAACCAGGCGTTCCCGCTTCGTACGACAACGACAACATCGTTTCGGTTGCGGCTCTCGACGTAGCAAGCGCGTTCGGTTCGTTCTCGAACTGGGGTGCGCGCACGGTCGATATCGGCGCGCCAGGCGTGAAGGTTTACTCGACGACCGTAGGTTCGCACTACAGCGACACCGTCATCGACATGTACGGCATCAAGGCGACTTGGGACGGAACATCGATGGCGTGCCCTCACGTTGCGGGCGCAGCGGCTCTCTACCTTTCGGCGCACCCAGGTGCGACCGTGAAGCAGATCAAAGACGCTCTCCTGAACTCGGCGACTCCGGTCCCGGCTCTCCAAGGCAAAGTCGTCTCGGGCGGCAAACTCAACGTCGAAAAGATGATGGCTCAGTAAGCGTCATCGACAGCTTGAAAATAAAAAAAGGCCGGCTCCTCGGAGCTGGCCTTTTTATTTTTGGGGTTCTTGAAACTTACTTCGCTGGAGCGATCGAGTAGTAACAAGCGACGTGGCCGGTCTTTGTCGGAGCTTCGAGGTAAACCGAAAGATCCGAGTAACCTGGCAAATCCGTCGTTGGGTAGTTGCCATCGTTGTTACGAGTGACCGAAGCCGAGCCCGGGATCGTCAAGAATTCGAAGTTATCGTCAGCTGGGCAGAGGATGTCTGACATGCATCCGCGGTTCATGCCCGTTGCTTTTGTCTGGAGAAGGCCGCGCTGCTGAGTGAACGTGAGCGCGAGACCGTTTAACTGCTCGTCTTGTTGAATCGTCATGGCGTCAAGAGCTGGGCAGAACTGAACGTCAGACGCTTTCACTCCGTATTGAGTTGTCACAACCGTCGGCGCGCCGATGTCGTAGTTTAAAGTCGTTGGAGCCGCGAATGCGTTGAAGGAAGCAAGAACAACGAGAGACATGAGGGCAGTTTTCATAGGTTTACCTCGGGGGTTATGGAGGCAATGTACAGGAGTCGCCGCTCGGCCGCTTGTTCGGATTCTGTTTGGTCCAAAACGTTCAAAACCCCGGGCCCAAGATCGTCACATCGTTTTTTCACAGACTGTCTGAGTTCTAAACAGCTAGCGCTCTCATGGCTGCGCTAAACGCCTGACGATTCGACCATTTGCCAGATCTTCGGTGCAAGGCGCTCCGATTTCGGTGCTGCGGAGGCAAAAACAAAAGCCCACGCTTTTCAGGCGTGGGCTCGAGACGAGATTGCGGCCTGCGAGTCGCTTACGCGGCTTTTTTCGCCGATTGCTGTGAGAGGAGACCGAGACGGCTGCAGGCGTCGGCCCACACTCCGTAACACTTCTCTTGGATTCCGCGCTCAGCTGGCGTGAACTTAATTTTCGGGAATGAGCCGGCTTCCCAGTGCGTGGCGAACTCGTCCTCCGAGCAGGCACGAACGCATTTGACGAGCATATTGACGTGCACGTCGGTCATCGGGCCGCCAGCCATCATCTTCTTCAAGTTGCCTTCGCCTGTCTGCTTAACGAAGCCGTGGAGGCTCTTCAGTTCTTCTGGTGAATACATTCGTTTCACTCCTTATGACTTCTTATCGGCACTTTCGCTGGGGGAGATGAATGAACGCCCTGCGGCTACGTCTCGATTTGAGACAACGGCTGTGTAAAGCTGATGGCCCATGTCACTTGATTCTGATGCTGGACTAATAGCGAGGCCGTTCCGGTTTTACTTCCGGATGAACCCGAGAGCGTTTGCGCTCGGCAGTGCTTCGCTGTTTATGACGAACTTATTGGACGTTCTCACTCCACTCGGAATGAAGTTCGCCATCGACGCCGTCACTGCTCGCGATAACTCGAAACTTCTCGAGGGTATCGCGATGTACATGGGACTCATGCTCTTCGTCGCTTTCTTTCGCTACGGTTGGCGCTATTTCTTCGGACGCTTCCATCACTCAGTCGCGCACGATCTCCGTATCCGCATTTTTCGAAGACTCACCGTTTTAGGCCCGAGCTTTTACCAACGCTCGCCCGTGGGACAATTGATGAGTCTTATGACGAATGATGTGAACTCGTTTCGGATGGCCATCGGCCCCGGCATGCTCACGATGCTCGACGCGATTTTCTTGCTCGCGTTTATCTTGCCGATCATGTGCTGGCTCTCGTTCGACTGGACATGGAAGACGCTGATCTTTGTTCCGTTCATGCCGATCATCATGAAGAAACTTGAGACGGCCATTCACGAGCGATACCGCATCGAACAAGATCGCTTGAGTGATGTTTCGGCTCGCGCACAAGAGATCGTGAGCGGAGTACGGGTCATCAAAGGTTTTGCGCAAGAAGAAAACCAACTGGCGTCATTCAACCGCTTATCGAAAGAGTACGAGGTCGCTTGCAACCGTGTGGCGAAAATCGATGCCCTCTTCTCGCCGTCTTTTCAAACCGCGACGATCTTTGGTTTCGTTGCGTTGCTTTGGTGGGGCACGCCGGATGTCATGGCCGGCCGAGTGACGCTGGGAAGTTTCGTTGCGTTCTATGAATACGTTCGCCGCATGGTATGGCCCTTTAGCGCGATCGGTCTTGCGATCAGCATGATGGAACAAGGACGCGCGTCGTTCGACCGCATCCGCGAACTGCTCGCAACCGAAACCGACATTCCTGACACCGGCACCGAATCGATCGAACGCTTCGAAACGCTCGAGTTCCGGGATCTTCACTTCTCTTACCCCGGCGCAATCGCCGAGGCACTGAACGGAGTTTCACTGACGATTCGTGCGGGCGAGACCATCGGAATCGTAGGCCCCGTCGGCGCAGGGAAAACATCGCTTCTGCAGGTGGCGGCTCGTTTGTTTCCGGTGAATCCGGGTTCAGTGCTCGTGAATGGTCGCTCGATCGAAACGATCAAGCGCTCGTCTCTCTCGTCACTGTTTTCTTACGTCACGCAAGACGTGTTCCTCTTCAGCGACACGATCGCCGAAAACGTCGCTCTCGGCTTCAGCGATTTCCCTGGTCTTGAACCCGTTCAAGAATCCACTCGCGTTGTGAACATCGACACGGAGATCCAGTCGATTCCGGGATCGTACGGAGCCTACCTTGGCGAACGCGGCGTGAACTTGTCGGGCGGCCAAAAGCAGCGACTGACGATTGCGCGCGCGATGATCCGCCGTTCGCAGGTCGTGATGCTCGATGATTCGTTAAGTGCGGTCGATGGACGCACGGAGAAGATGATTACGTCGGAGCTCCGCCGAGCAACAGGTGGAGGCTCTTCGCAAACCGTGATTTTGGTTTCACATCGTCTTGCAACGCTGAAGCACGCCGACCGAATCGTCGTGATGAATCAGGGGCGCATCGAAGCGGTCGGCTCTCACGCCGAACTTCTCGAGACTTGCGCGACTTATCGTGAACTCAACGAGATGCAATCGAACACGCCCAGCGTTCCTGGTGAAACAGCCCTCATCGGAAGTCAGCTATGAGTTCGCCGATCGATGAGTTGCGCGAAGATAAAATTCGGGTCGGTACGAGTATTCTCGAGATCTTCGTTCGATTGTGGCCCTATTTCATGCGCCGAAAGCTTGCGTTCTTCATCTCTATCGGCGCGGTGGCTCTAGGCGCAACCGCCGGTCGACTAGCCGTTCTCGTCTTCGGAAAAGCGATCGACTCCGGCGTCGCCTTGAACGATCGCAACGTGATCTTATTTGCGGCTATCGGCTATTTCATTTTGCTGACGACTAGTGCGCTGATGGATTTCGTTCAAGCCTACGTTTTTGGTAAACTCGGCAACGGCGTTCTCTACGAATTGCGGTCGTCGCTCATCGATCACGTGCAGAATCTGCCAATTTCTTATTTCGACAAGACGCCTTCGGGTCGCATCGTCACTCGTCTAACGAACGACGTCGTCGCGCTCGGCGAAGTTTTCACACAAGGGTTGATTAACGTCTTCGCGGCGCTCGTATCGATGATTGCCATCGTGATCGCGATGGCCGTGATTTCGGTGAAACTCACCATTCTCACTTTGCTCATCGCGCCTCCCCTCGCTTGGGTGATCTGGAAGTTGAGCCAGCAAGTTTTCGAAGCTCAGCGCGCTTCAAAAGCAAAGCTCGCGGCGATCAATGCATTTGTCGCGGAGAACGTCGGCGGAATGCGCGTGCTGCAACTTTACGGTCGCGTC
>CAJYIL010000323.1 GCA_913774795.1 Pseudobdellovibrionaceae bacterium | reverse complement strand
GTTTTCGGAGCCCAAAGCATTCTCGATTTAATTCGTAGGACGGTTCAATGAAGAATTGTCCGACGAGCAATATCAATCGATCGCAGTTTTGGGGCTTCGAAGTAAGTCACATCATTCTCTCGTTTCTAGTTTTGGCGTCGACGAATGTGCTTCTCAACATCGCAAATCTGCCACTGATCTTTTCATGGGTTTTGGCACTCGTGACGCTCGCGGCGCTTCGGATTGTCTCTCACGGTCAGAAGAACGGTCATCTTGAGCTTCTCGCACGATACGTTTTTGAACCTCACGTCTTTATCGGCCATTCCGGTCGAAGAAAGGATAAGCGATGACGAAAATGTCTCTCAGTCACGCGCTCGTGCAGACACGTTGGATCTCAGAGGGTCTCATCGAAGGCGCTGACGGGAAGCTGATGCGCGCTTTTGAGTTCGAACCTTTATCAGCGGGGCTCTTCGAGGATGATTTCAATGGTCCGTTATCCGACGGGTTTTTTCAAAAGATGAGTGATCTGCTCACCCGGCTTCCTAACTACCTTGATGCTCAGATGGTTCTCTTTCGCACGCGTGAAGAGATGGGCGGACTGCTGACGACGCTTCTGTGCTTCGAGAGAATTGATAAATCGACGGGATATTCCCATTTGGGTGCCGCGTTTACAGAGCTCAGGCTGTCGCCAAAACCTTTAGGAGCCGCGAAATGGAACAGGTATCTTTCGATCCTTTTAGGTCCAAAGATTTTGGCGAATGGACTGCCAGACGTTGTTTGGGAAAAAGACAGCGTAAGAGCGGATGATAAAACCATCCGCGTCCTATCACTGACCGAGCTGCCTCAAGTCTCGTGGAAGGGATGCTTGCAGCCAGTCTTTGAAATGGATCGAGAGTTCGTCGCGTCGCTAAAGTTTTCGGTGCCTGACAGAAAGGCGATCCGTCGCAAGTTAGAAACAAAGCGCCGCGTGAGTCACGCTCTGTCCGTCTCAACTTCGCTGGAGGTTCGAAACATCGAATCGAATTCAGTACTCCAGTCCTCCGAAGAAACGCTTGAGCGAATTCTGGTCAGTAAGGAATCGATGTTCGAGATGTCATTCGCGCTGATGATTGTTGGCGGCGACGAAGAAACAATCGAAGCATCTAACGAATTCGAAAAAGCGATCTCAGGTGTTGGAAACGCGGGTATCTATCAGGAGCGCGTTGGCTCTCTGCCAGTCTTTGTAAGCCATGTTCCAGGAAACAAGATTCTTCGTATCCGGACGCTTCCTATATTGTCCGACAACCTTGCACATCTATTGCCGGTGATGTGCGACTATTCGCGTGCAAACGATGAATCCAGTCTGCCGCTGCAGTCAAGAAATCGCGAGCGCTCACACCTGAATCTCTTTTCCTCGGAAAATTTAAACTTCAACGCGTTTATTTGTGGAGCTACGGGCGCTGGTAAGAGCTTCTTGATGAATGCGATCCTTTCATCTCTGTTGAAGGATGAGCCTAACACTAGACTCTGCATTTTTGACATCGGGGGCTCCTACCGAAAGATCGTGGCTTCAAGTGGAGGAACATTTCAAAAGCTTACGGTTGAAAAAGCGAGAGGACTGATCTCTTCGTATCTCCGCCAAAGTTTAGTTAGTGGTGAAGGAACTTATCGTGCTCTGCTTGAGACCCTGTGCGGCTCCGGCGCGCACATCACTCATTCTCATCGAGTGGCAATCGATGACCTTCTCAGAGGATTCGAAGGCGAAAGTCTAAGCTTTAGGGCTCTCGTAAAAGTTGCGAAGGAAAAGCCGGAGCGGTTTTACCAGGACATCGCGCACTGGTTGAAGCCTCATGTCCGACTTGATGACTGTGATGAAAGTCTGGATCTGACGTCCGCACTATCGGCTCAGATCACGGCGTTCGATTTCAAAGATCTCGAGGCTGATCCAATTCTACAGCGCACAACTATTCTCATCTTATCTCAACTTCTTTGGAAAGATCTGGCGAATGGTAGATTCCCACGAACCGAAGTTGTGTTCGATGAAGTTTGGAAGTTCTTCTCTCAAACGAGTTGGCTGCTCGAAGAGATGTACCGAACTTTCCGCAAATACAAAGCTGGGATCGTCTCGATCACGCAAAACCTCGCAGACTACGGTGATGAGGCATTTGCAAAGATGATCTTCACTTGCAGCTTCACGAAGATATTCCTGCAGAATGGCGCCAATGGAGAATACCTCAAGCAAACTTTCGACATGACCGAATCCGATATTCGGAGGGCGCTTTCTGTGACTTCGAAGAAACCGGTTTACTCTGAATTTTTCGCACTCAGCTCCTCGATGAGCCAAGTCTTTCGACTCTATCCAACTCAAGAATTTTATGAACTCGCAAATACGGAGAATGTCTCCGTCACGAAAGGAGCTTGATGAAGAAGTTAATCATTATCGCTGCTTTTCTACTCGTACCCCTAAAATCAAAAGCTGACCTTTGGGGTGCTGACCTGCCGCTTCTGGCGGAGATCGTCTTTAACACGTTGCACACGATGATCGAATTGCAGCAGCAGACGAGTTACATGAGCGATGAAATGGCCGGCATCAAGGACCGAATTGATCGCGTGCAGACTATTGCTGACTTGGTCGACCCGGCTCAGTGGGAGAGGTGGCGAGATCCGAATGAAGCGCTTTATCGATTGAAAAGGATCTATCAAACAATGCCCAAGGAATACCGGAGCGAGAAATACGATGAAGTTGATGCGGAATTGGCAGACGCCATGACAATGACCGCGCAGGCCCACACTCAAACTCAATCTGCTTTCAGATCTGGGAAAGAGTTAGAAAGGCGCGGTGCCGATGCTTCTCCAGGCGTTGCGCAAAAGCTAACCGCATCGGGAGTAGGAAGCCTCGTAGCTGTCCAGTCTCAGTCGCTGGCTTTACAAAGCCATATCACAAAGATGCTCGCGCAAATGATGGCTGAGGGAAACGAGCGGGAAACGAGATCGGTGGTGACAAGAGGATCTTCTTTCCAAGGTCTCACAAAGCAATTCGGAAACAGTTTTTCCGCGATTGTACTTGGACGAGGACGCTTTTAACACTTACGCAATTCCCGCGATCGAGGACTACTCGAGACTGATTCCTGTCGCGCGAGAATTGTATGAGAAGACCAGCCATATCTCTTGGCT
>CAJYIL010000322.1 GCA_913774795.1 Pseudobdellovibrionaceae bacterium | reverse complement strand
CTCGTTTTTCGAATCACCGAGGCGTCGCGATCGAGAGTGACGATCGTCTCACCGAGCTTCAGTTCAAATCCGCGCTCATCACTATTCTCAACTGCACAGACGTCTTTGGTCGCGATGCAGCCGCTTGGCTCCTGGAGGGCGCGCTCGGCTGCATTGACATGCACCTCGAGCGAAAACGCCGCCAAGAAAAGCAGGCACCGGATCATCATAACGCGACACTCTTTAGCGAAGTTTCGGCTTGGCGCGCGATTTCTGCTTGAGGGAAATTCTTCAGGACCGCTTTGTAGATGTCGGCGGCATCTTCGAGGCGATCTTGCTTCTCGAAGATTTTTCCCAGACGCAAAAGAGAGAACCCGGTCAGTTCGCTTTCGGGGAAAAGAGAGATCATCGTCTCGATCGTACCGACCGCTTTTTCATTCTCACCCATCTGGTATTGCGACTCGGCGAGAAGGAAATGCGCCTCGATGACATGAGTCGATTCGGGATGGCGCTCGATCAAATCGCCGAGAAGCGCTTCGCTGTCTTCGAAGTGTTTGTCACGGAACTGGCGCTTCGCTTTTTCGAAAGCGCTCGAGGCGCGCTCGATATTGAGGGCATCGCCCTTCGAAACAACACTCGCAAGCTGACGAAGCGGATAAGCCTCTTCGATCGATTTGCCTTCGATCGCGCTCGGGAGAACGGTCGCGACTTGCGCTTGAAAATCACGGAGGCTGTCTTGCGCGAGTAGCTGCTTGAACTTCGCTTCGCGGGCTTGCTCTTTGAGAGAAGCGATTTGTTTATTTAGTGAATCGACGGGCGTAAAAGCGGAGCGAACGTAGCCGTTCAATCCGATAAAGCCCGAAAGCAGAATCAACATAAACACAAGAAAGCCGCTGGTTTTCATCACATCTCTCTTCGGCGTGAAGAGAGCGGGATTTAAGTCAGCTGGCCTTCAGTCGTGTCTCATTCTGAGAACCGACGATCACATTTGTTCTGGAGCCTGCATATTCATCGTCTTGAGGCCCGCCGCAAGCACACGGCGACTAAGATCGACCAGCAACATACGCGACGCTTCGATGTCGGCAGGCTCATTCAAGATGCGATGTTTGTTGTAGAACCTCGAGAAAGAACCGCAGAGTTCAAGCAAGTATTGAGCAAGAACGTTGGGTCGAAATGTCGAAAACGCCACTGCGAGAGTTTCTTGATAACCTAGCAGCAGACGAATCAATTCGCGCTCTTCAGGCGACGTCAGTTCTGTCGTGAAATTTGTCGCGACAGGTTTTCCGTATTTGCGGATCAAGCTTAAGCAGCGCACGTGCATGTATTGAACGTAAGGGCCTGAGTCGCCCTCGAAATTCAAAGCTTTAACCCAATCGAATTCGACATCGCGGACTCGATCGACTGCCAAATCGTTGAAGATGATCGCCCCAATTCCGACTTGCTCCGCCACCAGCGCTCGGTTAGCGAGATTCGGATTCTTCTCGGCGATCAAGGCATCGACCTGAGAGATCGCCTCGCGCAAAATATCTTCGAGGAAGACCGTGCGACCTTTTCGGGTCGACATCTTGCCCTCTTTAAAACGGTAGAGACCAAACGCGATGTGGTGACAGTCTTTTGCCCAATCAAAGCCCATGAGATTCAAGACCTTAAAGACCTGCTTGAAGTGAAGCGTTTGATCGACTCCGACCACGTACAGATTCAAGTCGGCTTTGAGTTCGTCATGGCGGTAGATGGCGCTGGCGAGATCGCGAGTTGCGTAGAGCGACGCTCCATCCGTTTTGCGGATGAGACATGGGGGCATATCGTCGCCGAGCGGCACGACCATCGCGCCTTCAGACTCTTTCAGAAGGCCCTTGGCTTCGAGAGTTTTCTCGACCGATTTCAAACGATCGTTGTAGAAACTCTCGCCCCGCACGAGATCGTGCCGGACGCCGAGAAGACCCCACATGCGCCCGTATTCTTTC
This sequence comes from Pseudobdellovibrionaceae bacterium, assembly GCA_913774795.1. Lineage (GTDB taxonomy): Bacteria > Bdellovibrionota > Bdellovibrionia > Bdellovibrionales > JAMPXM01 > CAJYOV01. The sequence goes on along the minus strand of CAJYIL010000322.1, from coordinate 140 downwards.
AGCGAAATATCCACCATGCGTTGCCAGAGCTCGCGAAGCTTGGGATCGCCGTCTTCGAGCCGCTTAAACATCAGCGAACCCTGAGCATCCATCTCGGGATTCTTCTCGGCCTCATCGTGAAAACGCACGTACATCGCGTA
>CAJYIL010000321.1 GCA_913774795.1 Pseudobdellovibrionaceae bacterium | reverse complement strand
GCCTGCGATCAAGAACGAGTGCGCGAAGGCCAAGCGCTCTCGTTCTTGATCGCAGGCTTCGGCGGCTGCCATCACGAGGCGTTTGGCTTCAGTCGCTTCTTCGTCCGTGAGTTCATCGCTCTGTTTGACAGTCAAAACATCAGGCGCGCGCGTGAGCCACTCGATCGACGGCTCACCCTTCAAGTTTGTCGCTTTTGCGAGAGCCCCATGCGCTTTTACGTACTCGCCGGCAAGTTCGGTGTTCACTTCAACTTTTGCGTGCGACGTGGGAGCCGTGCGGTTGACGTAGATGTCGATCGTTCCGCGCGAGAAAGTTTTTGTTAGAGTGGATTTGAAGTCGGCTTCGAGCCCGGCATATTCGCGCGGAAGATGAAAGCGCATCTCGAGATAACGGCCGTTCACGGCGCGAACGGAAACATCAATCTCCGCTTGACCTTCGTTAATCCCGCGAAGATCGCGTTTCGTTCTGTTCGAAACACGGCCGAAACCTGTCATGGACTTCATTTGGTTTGCTTCGCCTCCGGCTACGCGCGCTCGCAACAAGTGCTCACTCTGTCGGGATTTTGAGGGTCTCTAAAGGCGGAGTCAAGAGTTCGACGCCCGCCTTCACCGCTTCTTTCCAGGCCACATCGGGGTCAAACCAGAGTGTGTTCGGATCGCGCTTGAACCACGTCATCTGGCTCTTCGCGAGTTGCATCGTGCGTTGCACGATCAAAGGCTCGAGCTCTTCGCGCTTAATCTGGCCATCGAGGTAGAGTTGCACTTCTTTATAGCCAACCGATTGCAGTGGCGCCCAGGCGTGAAGTCCTTCGGCGCGCAAGCTTTCGACCTCTTCGATCAAGCCCTGTTTGATCATTCGGCGCGTTCGTTCTGTCACCTTCTGTCGGAGGAGTTCGCGAGGTCGAAAGAGTCCGATCTTCTTCGATGTAAACGGTTGCTCGGGTTTTGAGGCCTCGAACTCTGCTCGTATTTCCGTCATCGATTTGCCGGGGTTCATTCGCAAGACTTCGATGGCGCGTTGAATGCGGTAGTGATCGGCGGGCTGAATTTTTGTCTCGGGATCGCGGCTTTGAAGCTCTTCGTAGAGCTTGGCGAAACCCGATGTCTCGGCCTCTTTCGCGATTTGTTCTTTAAGCACAGGATCGGGTTCACCGACCTCGTACATGCCTTTTTCGAGGGCTTGGGTATAGAAGCCCGAACCTCCGACCACGATGTAGCGCCCGGGTGTCTCGAAGATTTTGAGCGCGTCTCTACGGAAATCGCCTGCCGTATACTTGTTCGGCGGGGTCACGTTTCCAACGAGATGATGTTTCGCTCTCGTGAGAAGTTCAGCGCTGGGCTTAGCGGCGCCGATTTGTACTTTATCGAAAAAGGCGACGCTATCGGAATTCAGGATCGCGGTGCCGTGAGCCGCTTCGGCGATCTCGACGGCGAGATCGGATTTGCCGGTCGCGGTCGAGCCGACGATAAACAAAGCGTGAGTCATGGAATGCGGCCGAAGTCGCGCTCGAGTTTCGTGTACGGATAATCGACGCTCACCGGTCGCCCATGAGGGCAAAAACTTGAGAGCGGAAATTCATCCATCTGTGAGAGAAGCTGCCGCATCTGATCTTGCGAGAGAGCTTGGCCCGCGCGCACGACGGAGTGACAGGCCATCGTCGCGCAAAGATCGGAGATCTTTTTTTCGAGCGCAAAACCTCCGCCTTTTTCGACGATCTCTTGACTCAACTCTTTGAGCGCTTTGGTGAGTGAAGCCTCTTTGATTGTCAGTGGAAGACTGCGGAGCGCGATCGACTGCGGACCATTTTGATCGATGCTGAGACCCAGCTTCTCGAGTTCTGGCGAAATCGACATCAGCGCTTCGGCCCCATCGGGCTCAAGTTCGATCGTGATCGGAATAAGAAGCGGCTGCGACTCCGCTTGGCCAGTCATCCAGGCTTTCATCAACTTTTCGTACGCGACGCGCTCGTGAGCGGCGTGCTGGTCGATGAGAACAAGGCGGTTGGCGTCTTGTGCAAGGATGTAAGTGAGGTTGGCTTGGCCGAGGACTTGGAGGCGGGACCAGGCGCCTGGGGACGACGTTTGAACGTTCGCGTTCATGTTCGCGTTGTGAGTCAGGTCGGATTTTTGTTTGAAGTGGACTGTGTTGAACTCGGGGCTTTCGAAGCGGCCCGTTGAGTTGACGGGTGAGTTTTCGAGCGCGGATACAGGGGCCTGCGCTTCGCTTGGCCCTGCGATGTAAGGGCGAGTCAAATCCGCGATCGACATTTTCTTCGCTGGAGCGGCTTCGGGCGGCGCTTGTCTTGCGCCGCTGCGGGCCGCTTGCATGCGGGCAGCGACCGAGGCGGCGTCGGCGAAGCGGCTCTCGTGACCATGAGACTCGCGACTCTCAGTCTCTCGGCTGCGCGCGTGGGCGTCACTCGTTCCGCCGATGGCCGCTCGGTGCGCGAGCCACGGCGCTTGCTCGAGCGCTGCGCGCAAAGTGCGATTGACCGCGCGAAACGCCACTTGCGGATCTCGAAATTTCACGGCTGATTTTGTCGGGTGGATATTCACATCGACGTCTTCAGGCGCGATCGTCAAACGCACGATCGCGATCGGGAATTCGCCGTGCATGAGAAGCCCGCGGTAAGCGTCGATGACAGCTGATTGAAGCGAGCGATCTTGAACCCACCGCCCTTGAACGAAAATCTGAATTCCGCGAGCGTTACCCCCGACATCGTGAGGAGACGCGAACGCGATCTCGCACGAGGCGTTTTCGTAAGTCCCGACCGCGCCGTAAAGCTTCGTCGCCCCTAAGAGTTCTTGAGCGCGCTCCACGAAGCTCGCTCGAGCCGACCAAGACTCGACGACTTTTCCGCCTGTGCGAATTCGAAATTCGATCGATTCATTCGCGAGTGCCAGCGCGCGAAGCGTCGCTTTGATCTGCGCGCTCTCGCCCGCTTCGCTTTTTAAAAACTTAAGACGTGCGGGAACATTCGAAAACAGCTCTTCAACCAAAACCGTGGTTCCCGGATTGCCGCCGACGATCGCGGGGGGTGCGACGCGCCCGTGCTCGCACACCAAGACTGTCGCCGACGGAGCATCTAAAGTTCGGGATTGAAGCGAAAGCCGCGAAACCGAGCCGATCGAGGCCAGCGCTTCTCCGCGAAAGCCAAAAGACGACAGCGCCCAAAGATCGCTTGCGGCCGAAATTTTTGAGGTGCCGTGGC
>CAJYIL010000320.1 GCA_913774795.1 Pseudobdellovibrionaceae bacterium | reverse complement strand
TCGGGATCAATGCTGCGACGCCGTCCGTACCTCTGCAAGTTGTCCCGAAAGCCGGCACGACGACGGCCGCACGGTTTGTCGGTAACAGTGGTTACAAAGACGCCATGATTTCGATTGAGGGATTTGATTCGGCCGGTCGCGCCGGCACATTCTTCGGAATCCCGAGCGTTGGCGGGGCGCAAATGTTTTTCGATCCGAATCTGCGTATCTGGATCGGCCCCGGCAATAACGTGAACGCCCCAGATGACAATAGCTTGGTAATTTACAACCCCGTGGCTGCCCCGGCGACGATGTCGTTTGGCAAAGGTGCTGCCGCTGCAAACGGCACGCTCGACATCAAAGGTTCAATCGTGATGTCGGGTGCAACGAGCGGATTTGCGGGCTTTAAGACCGCTAATGCGGCAGGTTCGACTGTCTGGCAGCTTCCGACGGCCGATGGCTCCTCGGGCCAGGTGCTGTCAACGAACGGATCAGGCGTGCTTTCATGGGCGACTGCCGCGACCGGATCCCAATGGACCACTCAAGACCCGGGCATCAACTACATGGGCGGCCGAGTCGGTATCGGCACGACATCGCCGCAAGCGGCTTTGCATATCGATCGATCGCAAGCCGCATCGACTCAAATTCAAGTGTCTAACTACGACACCAGCAGCTCGGCGTTGGCGGAGTACGTTCTCGGCGCCGATGGAAGCTACGGCTCTTTGAAAGCGTTCCCGACGGCGGCGGGCGGCGGCGTTCAACTCGAAACAACGGCCACCAAACTCGTGCTGAAGTCAGGCGCGGCATCGGGAAATATGTATTTCGAAACCGGTGGTGCGATTGATCGGGCGACGATTCTCGCAAACGGCAATTTCGGTATCGGAACGACGACGCCGACGCAGGTTCTTGAGGTCAACGGCTCGGTCTTGGCGGCCGCTTACCTCTACTCATCTGACCGCCGCTTAAAGAAAAATATCACACCGCTTGAACAATCGCTCGAAAAGCTCCTGACGCTCCAGACGGTAAAGTTCGACTGGAAGCAGCCGAAAAATAAAGACGAAGAACGCACGCAAATCGGCTTGATCGCACAAGATGTTCAAAAAGTTTTCCCGGAAGCCGTGAAAGAAGACGAGCAAGGCTGGCTCCGGATGAACTACCAAGCGCTGATCGCGCCGATCATCGGTGGGCTTCGCGAGCTTTCTCAAAAGCTCTCTTTGACAGACGCGAAGGTCAAACTCTTGGAATCGAAGGTTGAGTCTCTTGAATCACAGAATAAGGCTTTGGAAGAGCGATTGAGCCGACTCGAGCAAAGCCTGTCACGGCAGCCTTCGTCAGACGCACGGAGCAGTCACAAGTAAAAAAGGCGACCCTTTCGGAGTCGCCTAGCAAAGAAAAATAAATTTTTAAGAGTTTAGAAGCTCTCGTCGAACGACACGTTGCCGGTGATACCCATTTGGTACGCCGACACTTTTCTTTCGAAGAAGTTCGTGAGCTCTTGCACGTCTTGGAGTTCCATGAACCCGAACGGGTTCTTGGCGCCGAAGCGCGGAGGAATGTTCAAGGCAATCAAGCGTTGATCCGCCACGAACTCGAGGTACTCGCGCATATCTTTGACCGAAAGGCCGGCGATGCCGAGATCGAGAACGTCTTGAGCGAATTGGAATTCGCAGTCGACGGCTTCTTCCATCATCGCGACGACCATTTCCTGCATCTGTTCGTTGAACAGATCAGGCTCTTCTTTGCGAACTTGGGCGATGACTTCGAAAGCGAAGTTCATGTGCGCCGATTCGTCGCGGAAGACCCAGTTGGTGCCGGCCGCAAGACCGTCGAGCAAACCTTTGGAACGCAAGAAATACACGTACGCGAAAGAACCGAAGAAGAAGAGACCTTCGATACACGCCGCAAAGCAAATTAAATTCATCAAGAACTTGCGACGATCTTGCTTCGTCTCGAGACGATCGAGTTCGTTGATCGAGTCGATCCACTTAAACGCGAAGTCCGCCTTCGTCTTGATCGACGGCACATTCTCAACCGCCGCGAACGCTTTCGCGCGCTCGTCTTGGTCAGGAATGTAAGTGTCGAGAAGTGTCAGGTAGAACTGGACGTGCAGGGCTTCTTCGTAACACTGACGAGACAAGTACATGCGCGCTTCAGGCGAGTTGATGTGCTTGTACAGGTTTAAGACGAGGTTATTGCCAACGATCGAATCGCCAGTAGCGAAGAAAGCAACCAAGCGAGAGATCAAATGCTTTTCGGCAGGGCTCATCTTCGAGTGCAGATCGGTTGTATCTTTCGAGAAGTCGACTTCTTCGACGGTCCACGTGTTTTTGATCGCGTTGCGATACATTTCGTAGAACATCGGGTACTTCATCGGGCGCAAAGTCAGGTTGAAACCAGGATCTAACAACATCTATTCAATCCCTTCCTTATTATGTGCAAGCTTCGCAAGCTTCAGGGTTTTCGAGTGAGCAAGCGATCGCTTCGCTCTCAGTAAAGACCGGTTTCAAATCTGGTTTGGCTTCGACTTTGTCGCCCGCGATGGTGACCTTCTTGATCGAAGTCGCAGGGCGCGAGCGCATGTAATACGTCGTCTTTAAACCTTTTTCCCAAGCGTACATGTACATCGAAGAGAGTTTGCCGATCGTCGGTGATTC
>CAJYIL010000319.1 GCA_913774795.1 Pseudobdellovibrionaceae bacterium | reverse complement strand
TCGCACCGAACAACTTTGCTCACGAAACAGTTGGCGCTGATCTCGACTACTTCGGCGATTATTCGCTCTGGACACTTATCGATGAAACGTTGACCGACGATGGCTCCCAGCTGCTCAAATCTTGGATGCTAGGCTCGATCTCGGCCGATCAAGTGATCGCGCGCCAAACCACCATTCGCTCGCTCAGACCCGATGCTTGGTTCTACACGCGCCTCACTCTCATCACGGACCGCTCCGAGATGATGCATTCGGCCCAGCGCATTCTCGAGTTCTTAAAAACGCCACTCGCGGGGCGCAGCACTTTTTACGGCTACGTCGTTTTGCTTCTCATCTGGGCCGCGTGGCTCGGTTTTGTTTTCACGCAAACGCCGGGAGCGATCTTTCTTTATTTGGCTTTTGCGGGCCTGCACTTTCAGTTGATCGGTCGTTCGGGCGAAACATTCATGAAGGGCGTGGGAGTCTCGAACCATCTGTCAATGCTCTTCCCGATTTTCTCGGCGTTAGAAAAACGCACGTCTCTGCATAGGCTCGCTCCGACGATCGCAGCGCACGGCCCGTCTCGCGAAGCACGGGCGCTCAATTTTGCGGTCGGGTTCTTAAGCACGTCGGCAAATCCGATTTTTCACCTCTTGATCAATTCGGTTCTACCGTGGTCGTCGACCGGAGTTCTTCTTCTAGAGCGCGCCCGCCGGAGGCTCGATTCCTCTTTTGCGCTTTGCCTCAAAGAGCTCGCTCATCTCGAGGCTCTCTTCTCTTTGGTGGTTTTCGATCGCTATCAGAGCTCGACTTATCCGACGATGACCGCTTCGAAGCTCGCATTTGAAAACTGCTATCACCCGCTCGTACCGCGAACTCGGGTCGTCGCGAACTCCTTCGGCTTCAACGGCGAGCAACGCCTCGGCCTTTTGACGGGCTCGAATATGTCGGGCAAATCAACGTTCCTTCGAACGGTCGGCCTGAACCAAACGCTCGCGAACATGGGCGCTCCCGTATTTGCCTCACGCTTCGAGACTCGCCCTTTCACGATCGAGTCGTGCATTGAAGTGAGCGATTCTCTTCGCGACGGCTTTTCGTACTTCTACGCCGAAGTCCGGCGACTCAAGTCACTCCTCGATGCCACTCTGACGCGACCTTCGCTCTTTTTGATCGACGAAATTTTTCGGGGAACAAACAATCGTGAGCGCCAAATCGGTTCGCGCGCGGTGATTGAAACGCTGTCGAGAGCTCAGGGCTCCGAGGGCTTCGTCTCGACCCACGACCTTGAGCTGACGTCGCTTGAGGGTCTCCACGTCGTCAATCTCCATTTCCGGGAAGATATCTCGGCGACGGGCGAAATGACATTCACCTACCGGTTGCAAAAGGGCGCCTCACCGACAACCAATGCGCTCCGAATCATGCAGCTCGAGGGACTTCCGGTAAAACAGTAAGGTCTCATAAAAGCCCGGTTGACGGCTGGTCGTAGGCCCTTTAAATCTCGCAGACACATCCGAATCGCTTTGATGGAAACCACCCGCCTTGTAAGCGGAAACGGAGAAATCGACCATGTCTTCGAACTCTCGTGTTCAAATCGCTGCCTTCTACCTCTTTGGAAAAGTCGCGTCTGAAAACATCGAAACACTTCGAGTCAAACTTGAAGATTACGGCCGCGAGCTCGGCCTTAAAGGGCTTGTCATCTTTGCGACCGAAGGACTCAACGGAACAATCAGCGGCGAGACTCAAGCGTCAGTTGAAGACTGGTTGGCCTTCGCATCGAGAACTCTCGGCTTCCCCGAAATTCCGAGAAAATGGTCGACGGCACCGGTGGCGCCATTTCGAAAATTTGGCGTGCGTGTCCGCGATGAGATCGTGACGCTCGGTAAACCTGAAGTTCAGCCGCTGGCGCCAGGTTCCTCCACTCATCTCTCGCCAACCGAATGGGATGAAATGATCGCCTCGGGCGATGCGGTCTTGCTCGATACTCGCAATTGGTACGAGACCCGAATCGGGACCTTCAAAGGCGCGATCGACCCGAAGACCGAAGAGTTTTCAGAGTTCTCGGAGTTTGTGAACAAAAAAGCCGAAGCTGGCGAAATCTCTCGCGATCAAAAGATCATGATCTTTTGCACGGGCGGTATTCGCTGCGAAAAGGCGATCGTCGAAATGAACAACTCCGGTTTCAAAAACGTCTACCAGCTCGATGGCGGAATTTTAAACTACCTTGAGCAAAAGCCTCGCTCGAATTTTGAGGGTGAGTGTTTCGTCTTCGATCATCGTGTGGCCGTTGATCAAGATCTCCAGCCTTCGGTTCAGTACACGCTTTGCCCGCACTGCGGCCAACCTGCCGACCAAAAGATCGAGTGCGTGCGCTGCGATACGCCCGCCCAAATCTGCATCACGTGCCTGGAGAAAGAGGCGGCCATGAAAACGTGCTCGAAGAACTGCGCAAATCATTTCCGGGCCGCTCCTGGTCGCAAAGGAAAGTCTCAAGGCGCCCAATACCGTTTTCAAAGAACGGGCCGCTGAACGTTCGAAACTCAGTTCTCGCCCGACGTCGAGGTCGAGGTAGGCGCAGCGCTTAAGCCCCACTACACTCGAGTGAGTGAACACTCACGCTCTTTCCTTTAATCAATCACTCCGTCGCACGCGATTTAGAGCGCTCAGGAGACTTGCTTTGAGCGCTTGTTTCGCGACCGCTTGTACGGTCGCGTGTTCGCAAGCTTTTGGTTATTCCGATGAGTACGCAACACCCAAGACGTGGCTCGAAGGCTACAAGCCGAACTATTTTTTGTACGGCAACCCCGACTCAAAAATTCAGCTGAGTACGAAGGCGCAACTCCTCGCCGAAAAACGACTCTACTTCGCGTATTCGCAGCTGATGTTCTGGGAGATCGGCCGCGAGTCATCGCCCATTTCCGACGTGAACTTTAATCCTGAACTTTTCTACCGCTTCGACTTAAGCGGGCCTCCGAAAGAAAACGACCTATCTCCCGACGATCCG
>CAJYIL010000318.1 GCA_913774795.1 Pseudobdellovibrionaceae bacterium | reverse complement strand
GCTCCTCAATGTCGTCAAAGAAGTTTACCGTCTCGCAAGACCCGGTGCGCGTGTCTTAATCGACTGTTTACATCCACGGTCAGACCGATTCGTGTTGAATCCGCTCGCGCAACACCGGCTCTCTCCGCAGTTCTTTAGGCTGTTATCCAAAACAGAAAACCTCAACTCGATTGCAAGTCAGGCCACGGAGACCGCGCTGGCGCTTCAGCTTGGAGTCGATTTTGAAGTGGTGAAAGGAACGGCTCTTTTGAAGCCTGAACTTAAAACCCGAGTCGACCAGCAGCTGGAATCGATCGAAAGCCTTGTCGAGAGGGCCGCCTTCGAGAACAACATCGTCGAGGCGTATGAAATCGAACTCCGGGTCGTGAAACGTTGATCAAAAGCTCCACGTAAATTCTTTAATGAACCGGTTTGATCGTGCGAAGCGTGCGAGTTGTCCACGATATTGAGCCGCATGTCGATTCGCCTCATACCTGTCCTCTTCATTTGTCTTTTTGCATTTTCAGCTTCCGCTGAAGCAGCCTCTCCGTCATCGCCGATGAAGGCGCATTCGTTCCGCGCACAGGGGCCTTGGTTCGAGGGGTGGTACACGAGGGTCACTGATACCGAAAACAATCTTTCGTTTGCCGTCATCACGACATCGGCGATCCACTCAGGTCAAACTCTCGCCAAAGGAGATCAGCCGCCCGGATACGTGGCCGTCATCATCAGTGACGGAGCGACTTCGCTTTCGCGAGAGGATTTCCCGGAGCGAACTTCGATTGGAAATAACGGTCTCGATTTTATCTGGACGTCGCCGCACGGGCGGGTGACTTCGCAGAACACTCAAATCGCCGTCGGCGACGCGTCCGTCGAGATTCAAATCGAAGCCCGCACGCCTTGGAATGCGGCTACGCCGAATCGTGGGCCTGAAGGGCGTCTCTCCGTTCTTCCACTTCCGCTGCATTGGTATGTCGAGAACACCAATGGCCTTGCGTCTTATCGCGTGAGCTTTACCGACTCGTCCGGGAAAAAAATGGATCGGGTCGGACGTGGCAGAGTCCATCAAGAAAAAAACTGGGGCGGAGTGTTTCCTCGCTCGTGGATTTGGGTTCAGGCCGCCGACCAAGAGGCGTCGATTGCACTCGCGGGCGGAGACCTCGAGGTCGCTGGCTTTACCGCGCACTCGTACATGCTGGGCTACCGCAGTCCAAAAGCGAGAGTCGATTTCAATATCGGTCAAGGCCTTTTGACGAGATTCGAAGACGCGATCGATGCCTGCTCTCGCCGATTCTCACTCACGGCCGTTAACGGCGAATACAAACTGGTCTTGCGTGCAATCGGTCGCGATTTTGTTTCTCTCGCAATCCCGACTGAAGAAGGCTACAAGCCAGGCGGCGCCATCGAGGCGTTCGATGCCAAAATCGAAGTGAAGCTCTATCGTCAGGGCGGGCTCTTTGTTCCCGATAAACTGATTGAAACGCGAATTTTCTCGCAAGGCGCGCTTGAGTTCGGCGCCGAGGCGATGGTCTGCCGTTGAAATCAGAGGCCTAGAGTCTTTAAGATGTCGGCTTCGATCTCCGAGGGCTGAGTGTTCGGCGCATATCGCCCGACGACACGACCTTCGCGATCGACCAGAAACTTCGTAAAATTCCATTTAATGGCTTGAGTGCCCAAGACACCGGGCGCCTCTTTTTTTAAAAATTGAAAAAGTGGATCGGCGTCAGTCCCGTTGACTTCGATTTTCGCGAGCACCGGAAATTGGATCGAGAATCGCGTTTCGCAAAACTCTTGAATCTCATCGTTCGACCTACTTTCTTGGCTCCCGAATTGGTTACACGGAAAGCCCAAGATCGTGAGCCCTTGATCTCGATATTTTTCGTAGAGCTCTTGAAGACCTTTGTACTGTGGCGTGAACCCGCACGCACTGGCGACATTGACGACAAGTAGACAGCGCCCTTTGTACTGATTCAAATCAACGTCTTCACCCTTGGCGTTCTTCACTACAAAATCAAATGCCGTCACATTAACCTCGGCGGTTTGAATACAGGACTTTGCGAACGACATCGACGACTTTCGTGTTCGGTGACTTCGCGCAGAGTAAATCGATGTTCATCAGCAAATCTCGGTTCGTCGAAATCCCGGTCATGTCGCTCACGGCAGAAACATAGCCAAGAGCCCACACGTCTCGCTGTGCTTTGGAAACCCTTGAGCACGGGCGCTGACCGGCTCCGTAAGTCGAGTAGTCAGCGTGCGCGGTCGTCGCGAGCAGGAGCAGGGCGAAGAAGATCGTTTTCAATGGCTCATCCTTTCAGAGTTAGCTGTCGAAGTTTTATTCGCAGGCGCGCCATGAGCCGCTTCTCGCAACGCTGACAACCACCACGAACGAGACCAACCCAGCGCCGAGCTCAAAGAGCAAAGCTAGCGCCAATTGGCCGCTTGATTGCTCTTAAGCGAGTATGGTGGCCCAGAACGAAAAGCCCTGCGGCTTGACGCCCCGACTGCGCCAGAAATGAGCCTTTGTTTTGAGAAAATTACTCGCGACTCTCTCGATAATCGCCGCTCTTTCTCCGAGCGCACAAGCGCTTCGCGTGGCGGCGGTGGGCGACATCATGCTCGGCACAGACTTTCCCGCAAATCTTCCGGTCGAAGAGCGCGACTTTTTTAGAAACGTGCGCCCGTCGTTTCAACGAAACGATATCCGCTTTGGAAACCTCGAGGGTGTCTTATACGACGGGGAGCAAAATCCAGACGGTAAGTCATCCGGCAAAAACCGCTATCTCTTTCGCACTCCGACGGCACTCGCTAGCCACTTGAGACTGGCTGGGTTCAACGTCATGAGCCTTGCGAACAACCACTCGCGTGACTTCGGGCGGAGAGGAATCGACTCGACGAAAAACACCCTCCGGCAAAACGGAATTCAATCCTCGAGCAAAGACGGGGAAGTGGCCGAGTTTTTTATCGACGGTCAGCGAATCGCGCTGATCGCCGCCGACTTTTACCCTGGTAAACGTAGCATCGTGGAGCAGGCGCCGACACTCTCGGAGATTCGCGAGTTGAAGACCCGGTTCGACATCGTGATCGTGAGCTGCCACGCGGGTGCCGAAGGCATTGCGGCCGAACACACAATCAACGCGAACGAACGTTATCTCGGCGAGAACCGCGGAAATTCGATTTCTTTCGCTCACCAGGCGGTTGCGGCAGGGGCCGATTTGATCTTCATGCACGGCCCTCATGTGCCGCGAGGACTTGAAATGCATGGAGGTCGACTGATCGCTTACTCGCTTGGCAATTTCATCACCGAGCGAGGAATTAGCGTCGCGGGAAATGCCGGACTCGCGCCGCTTCTTGAAGTCGAACTCGAGCGAGACGGTCGCTTTAAAAACGGATACATCACGTCGTTCAAACAAGTGCGGGGGCAACTGATTTCGCCAGACGCCAACCGCCGAGCGCTCAAACTCATGGCGAAGATGTCGAGCGAGGACTTCCCGGCAACGAGACCGGCGTTCGGCCTCGACGGCTCGATCTTTGTACTCCCTGTCAGCAAAATTGCGCCCTAAGGCCCGATAGCGGCATCCAGACCCGTTTAAAGTGTCCGGGAGCGAGCCGGGGCCTTGCACCCTCTGCCGCTCGTATGAAACTAGCTCTCGGCCTCCTGATCGCCGTTACTGCCTCCGCACCTGCCTTCGGCGCCGTCACAGCGCGTTCCAAGCGCCCACAGGTCACTCGTGAAGTCTTGGTCAGCAGACCAACGAGCGATGCGCCTGCGCCAAGCGCCCGCGAGATCGCCTATTTCAAAGATCTTCTCTCTCGCGCGGAGACAGCCCCGATCGAAGACTTCTTTCACCTCTGGTATCCCGATCAAGAGCGCGAGCTGAAGACGAGCTACCTCGATTTTTGTGTCAATCTCCAGCGAACCGAAATGGTACGTGAAGCGAACGGCACATTGTCGAAGGCATGTCAGCCCGACGTTTTGTACAGTTGGGGGCCCGAGATTAAACTGAAGACGATTCGCTCTGAACTGACGGATGGCGCAAACTGGGCAAAGCCCGTGAACGGAGGTCGTTCGGTGTGGATGACGATCTCGCCGATCTCAACGTACTCGTACGGCGCGATTCCGATTCGTTTTAAGTTCAAGCCTCAGACGACGTTCGTTCACGAAGGAAAAGACGGAACTGTCTGGGAGCACACCGGCGGGCTCATGGATTTCATCTTTGATAATGGAAGCGTTCTCGAGAGCTGGAGTTTCGGCATGCCTCAGCACTACGATGAGATCATCAAAGACATTCGCCAATTCGCCAAGACGACCGAGATCGTCACTTACTCGGGATATCGTGGAGCGAATCCTGATTACCGGAATATTTACATCGCGGGTGTGATGGAGCGCGAAGCGCAGAGCGAAGAAACACTTCGCCAGAGGCTCACGCTGATGATCAAGATGATTCTTGAGAACAAAGGCGAAGTTCATTACGCCAAAGGTGTTTCGCAAAGTGTGAAACAACACTTCGCGACCGATCATCCGACTTATTTCAACGAAGATTAAAGCGGTTCGTGATCGTGCCCCGGCAAATCGGCCTCGAGTGCAACTCGAAGAGTTCCGATATCCGAGCGCGAGTAGGCGTGGAGAGCCGTCTCGCTGACGTCTTCAGCGTTCAGCTTCTGAATCGAGAGCGTGTAGTGCCCGGGGAGTTTCCAAGCTTTCCATTGAGTGTCTGCATAGCTCGTGCTCGGCAGTGGGCCGACGCTGCGATTCAACTGCACGATCACGTCTTCGATTGGCGTTCCGGGCTTTAACTCAAATGACATGTGCTGAAGTTGGTAGACGCCTTGCTCATCCGACGCGTACTGCGCGCGGAAGTAACGTGAGCCCGGCAACGCATTCTTCGTTTCGACGACGACCATCGAGCCCGTCGCAGGATCAAAATCACGAGCCGCGTTTGGCGCGAGGCCCACGCGCTGGAGATCGCGAATGAGAGCCGCCGGGCTTGAGACTTCGAGCGAAGATTTGAAAACATCCGAGAAAGCCTCGATCGTGCGAGGCTCATAAGAGCTGATGAGAGTCGGACTCGTTATGACCGGAGCCGTGGACGACGGCACGTTCTTGAGCGCAGGCTTAAATCTTTGACCCGATGTCGCGGCAGCAAAATGGCCCTTCAGCGAGGGCTCCACTTTTTTTGTTTCAATCGATTTTTCGCGCCATGACCAGGTCACGAGAGCCAGGAGCAGGGCTGTTACGATGAAGCGTTTCACTTCTTCGCTCCCCATTTCACGAGGTAGGGAGTTGGGTTCAGAATATCGGAACGGCGACTGTACTGATTTCCCGGGACGCTGAGTTTTCCGGATTTGTTGCCTTTGTAGAGTTCGAAATGAGTCATCGGTGCCGGAGCTCCGGGAACGTACTTCATTTCACCTAGCTTTTGACCTTCGGTCACCTTAGTTCCGACTTGGAGGCCGAACGACTTGCCCGAGATTTCTCCGTACCGAACAACGAAGCCACCTTTGTGGCGAACGTCGACAGCCAAGGTGCCAGATTTGAAGAGATACGGTGCCCGCACGACTGTTCCCGACGTGACCGCCAGAACGCTTTGACCGCGAACACCGTAGAGATCGGCTCCGCCATGCATGCGACCTCTTTTACGTCCCGCACCGAATCGAGCCATCCCGCCCAAGAAAGATTTTGGACGGGTCGCGAGCGGAAATCTGCAGCACTCCGCCGAATCGAGAGAGAACGCAGCAATCTCTTCGTCTTTGGCCGCTTCTAAAACCGGAGCATCGCTTTCGTCATCCTCGTCGTCATCGTCTTCTTTGTCGCCGGCGACTTCAGTGGTGGGAGCGGGAACTTCGTAGGGGAGCTTAACGCCTGTACGGGCCGTACAAGCATCTGCAGTTAAAACCGATTCTTCATCGGCGAAGATATCTTCCAGATCGGGCTCTGTCGGGATCTGGATTCGGACCATCTTCTGCGATTTGATTGTGGCTTCGTTCTCACCCCAGCCCTGGAACTTGTTGACGGGTGACCCGGCCGAGATGATCGCGACTTTCTGGCCATCCTTGCTGTAAATGGAGAGCGTCTTTTGAGATCCCGGGCAGGCGATCATCTGCAGTGAGGTCGGAACCGCGGGCTTCTTCTCGGGAGCCGAGTCTTGGGGACCTGCGTGAGCGGTGAGGGCTGCCGTTGCGAGAAGGAGGGTCAATGTCGCGTGTGTCTTCGCCATGCGGTCACTTTAACCGCGGAGCGCCCGCGTGACGTCATCCAAACAGCTGGCGGCAACTTCGTTCAAAACCGGAGACCGCCAGTGTCACTCTTTTGGACGCGGTGACAGTTTGCGCGCCCGAACAAGAAACGTTTACCGCTCGATCATCGCTTCAAAGTCACGATCACAGCCGCTCTCGATGCTTTTGGTTGGGCGGGCGGGTCATCTTCGGTCTTCGTGATGACGGTGAGCTTCTGATCGAGTCCTGATTTCGCAAGGTACGCACGAATGGCTTCGCCTCGGGCCAACGCCAAATTTTTCTGCTTCTTTGGGAGCTTCTTCGCCTGTTCGCCCGGATACTCTTGATCTGACCACGTGTAAGCGTGAATCTCGTCAATCTCACCGATCTTCTGCGCCGATCTTACGAGTTTCTTTAGACGCGCGGCCGAATTTTTGGAGATCGACGACGATCCTTTTCTAAACACGATTTCCGTGGAAAAAGGCGCGTTGATTGGTGCAGCGGCTGGCTTGGTTTCGATGGATGAGCCGGCATCGGGAGCGGGATTTGAAGAGACCGCAATGGATTCGGTTCGCGCCTCAGGGCGCTCGTCCTTGTGGGCGCAAGACGAGGCCACCAAGAGGGTCAGAAGATAAACTGGTGTTGTTTTGGGAAGCGTCACTGAGTCCTCATCTGGAGGGAACAGAGTCGTCTGTTCTTGAAGTTAAAGGTTTGACGAAGCCATTCTCAACCGCCGTTATCAGCACGATTCCTATTTCGACTTTTGTTCGCTTTTTGCGCGAACGTTCACGCAGCGCATGTCTTCTTGGTGGTCGATTCGCATTTGCTTGAGCACGCCCGGAGGTAAACCGGGATTTGAGAGCGTGAACTTGTTCAGGCGATCGGCGCTCACTTGAGTGCAATCAAGCGGGGTGAAGTGCGCCGAAAAAAGTTCGACGATGTCAACTTGGCGCCGGTTCGCGAAATCTGGTAGACGCTCGTAAAACTCGTTAGCGAACTCCATCCGGAGAGAGTCTTGACGAGGGCCGAAGATCTCGCGGGTCGCCGCTCGAGCGCGCGCATACTTGACATCGGCTTCATTCAAGAGGCGATCAAACCAAACGCGTTTGGCTTCGACGGATGGCGCCGCAGCTTCAGCCTGGAGTGCCATCTGCACACCATTTTCAGACGGGTCGCGTTTTTTTTCTTCCCTGATCAGCGTGGGCGCTCTTGGGTCGCCGAGCATCGAGAGATGAACGATCATCGCCCACCGACGATCGGCATCGAGATCAAGACCTTTGAGCGGGATGGAGCCGCCAAGAACGTCGTAAATTTTATCGCGGGCTTCAGCCGATTCCGCGATTGAAACGAACTTCATGAGCATGACTTTTTGCAAATCAGAACCAGGCTCCGCCCGCAGCGCTCGACCCCAAATCAATGATTCGAACTTTGCGACCCAAGCCGAGCGGCTTTCGCTTTGATCCGGGAGGTAATAAAACATTTGGTCGAGTGGATCAGTGACCTGACGCAGCGAAGGGAGATGGGGTTCGCGCGCGACGACTGTCTCGGCGATCTTGAGATAATTCGCAGGCGAGAGTTCACCGTCGCGAACCATGTTTTGAAGAGTCGGCCACATGCGCAGTCTCGCGAAAGGTTCTTTTAAGACCAGCGGGTTTTCTTTCAAAGTCGCCAACGTTTTTTCGTCAAAGACCGTCTTAACATAATCGTGATCGTCTTCGTTCGGATCAACGAGAATCGGGCACGGTGTTCCGATGAAAGATTTGACCGAAGTCAGGCCGTTTCCGTATTCGACCGCTGCACGCGTTTCACCTTCGCTCGAACGAGCCGAAACCAAAGTTTTGTGAGTGCGTGGGGTGTCGCCCTTCGGGCCGCGAGCTTTCAATTCAAACTTCGAAACTTTTCCGGACTCGCACGAGAAGACAGCTTCGACCGAATCCAGCCCTTCCTCTTCGAGCCACGCCTTGGACCAGCCGTCGAGCGGGCGTCCCGCCGCACCCTCGAGACTCGAGATAAAGTCGCGGAGGGAGGTGTTCTGGTAGGCGTGCTTCGCGAAGTACTGTCTTACGCCGTCACGGAATTTCGTTTCGCCGAGCAAATAGCTCAGCTGTTTGAGAACCGACGCGCCTTTTCCGTACGTGATGCCATCGAAATTCGTGAAGGCAGTCGCGACGTCATCGATTCGGGCTTCGATCGGGTGCGTGGTCACGAGTTGATCCGACCAATAAGCCCAAAGTTTCTCATGGCGATAAAAAGACTCCCAAGATTCTTTGAATTCGGTGGCCTTCTCTTGCGCGACCGCCGACATGAAAGTGGCGAAACTCTCGTTGAGCCACAAACCGTTCCACCATTTCATCGTCACGAGATCGCCGAACCACATGTGAGCCATCTCATGGAGAATGACAGAGGCCAGGCTCTCACGCTCTTCGCGAGTCGGTGTTCCCCGCTGGACGAAGCGTTCGCTAAACGTGACGGCCGCGACGTTCTCCATGGCGCCGGCGTTGAAGTCAGGCGCAATGATTTGGTCGTACTTTTTAAACGGATAAGGATACTTGAAATAGTCGCCGTAAAATTTGAGGCCCTGGCGGGTCGGCGTAAACCAATCCGTTGTGCGCACGTACTTCTTCAATGTCTGACGAACGAAAAGACGCAGCGGCGTGGCGCCGGCTTTGTCTTCCCACTTCGCGTACGGTCCCGCGTGAAGCGAAAATAGATACGTGCTGATACGTGGAGTGACCGGGAAGCTCCAGACGTTTTCATCCCCGTTCGTTTTCTTGGACGACTCACGCATGGTCGTGATCACCTCCCAAGTCAGGGGCGCCGTGACCGTCATGGTCATCGTCGCTTTCAAATCAGGCTGATCGAAGCAAGGAAACATTTGGTGCGCATCGTAAGCTTCGAACTGCGTGTAGAGATAGACGTTGTGGTCCTCCGGATCTTGGAACCGGTGAAGTCCTCGACCGTCACGCGAGTAAGCTTGAACGTAGGTAACAACCACCTTGTTAACGCCTTCGTGAAGAGATGTGGCTGGTAAAAGGAGACGGTGATTCTGGAAAACGGTCGGTTGGACTTGGTCGTTCACGACGACGTTCTCGATTTTGGCGCCGTCTTTGAGATCTAGAAAGACCGATTCGGCGCGCTGGAGTTTAAATTGCGCCGTGGAAACAGCGTGGAAAGAATCGCTCGCGGCGTCTACATGAATATTAAAATCGTAGGCGACATCGCTGATCAAGCCTGCGCGAATCGCGGCCTCATCGCGAGTTAGGTTCGCTTCAGACTCGATCTCTGCCGAAACTTTCACCGGTTTGACCGAAGGAGTCGTGCAAGAAATCAGAGCGATCGACGACAAGACCAAGGCGAGAGCGTGTTTTTTCATTCAATTATTCAATGACTCGGGTCGTAGGATGTCAAACGCGTTTGCCCGTCAGTCTGAGCCCTGTCACGATCGATTTTATGAAAGTAGCAGTCTTAGTAGGCAGTCTTCGAAAAGAATCGATCAACCTCAAAATGGCGAAGGCGCTCATCTCGCTTGCGCCGAAAAATCACGATTATGAGATTGTCGAGATCGGAGATCTTCCTTTCTACAATGAAGATCTCGAAACCGACGCACCTCCGAAGGCCTGGACAACCTTTCGCGAGCGCCTCAAAGCGGTGAACGGCGTTCTCTTCGTCACGCCTGAATATAACCGCTCTGTTCCGGCTGTTTTAAAAAACGCGCTCGACGTGGGCAGCCGGCCTTACGGTCACTCTGTTTTCGATGCAAAACCGGCGGGCGTCGTTACCGTCTCGCCAGGAGCCGTCGGTGGTTTCGGAGCGAATCATCACCTACGTCAATCGCTCGTGTTTCTGAATATGCCGACACTCCAGCAGCCTGAGGCTTACATCGGCAACGGCGCGAAGATTTTCGAACAAGACGGCTCGCTCAACGAGTCGACCCGGGCGTTCATGAAAAAGTTTATCGATGCCTTCGATCAATGGGTCTTAAAGCACAGTTAACCGCTCACTTTTTCGCGTGCGAGAGCCTGACGATAGGCCTCTTCGCGCTTCAGCTTCGCCTCTTGAACATCGACTCGCTTCTCCCATCCCTTTGCCATATTGCGGTCTTTTTCGACCATGAGTTCGCCGGTGTAACGGTTGGCGATTAAAAACTCAAAGCGCTCACGGCCACTCATCGGCTTTAAATACTCGGCGGCACACTCTGGCTTCAAGACGGTGACGAGACGTTGATGATACCGCATCATTTGCTCGGTCGCGGTGTGCGTTAGAAGCGTGAAGCCGTCAAGATTTGCTCGCGCCGGCACGCGCGGCTTGATCAGCATTCCGGCGACGAAAAAAACTTCGGTTTCGGGAACACTGAATTTTTGAACGGTTCCGATGTCGTGTCCCCAGTAGACGGGCTCGAAAAAGGCCGTCATCGGGACGAGTACCGGGTGATTCGCAAATGAGTTTTTCCAAAGCGGCACATCGTAAACGCGCCGGATGTCCTGATCTAATCCAGCGTTCTCGTCTTCGACGCCACTGAGTCGTGAGTTCGGAAATGGCTGCGCCGGAAAAATCTTTTCGACCAGCTTGAAGTCGGGCGTGATGACGGGTGCCCGCGCGGTGAATTTAATGCGCTCAGGGAACCGAATGGTCTGCTCTTCGGCAAGCGGCCGCCCCAATTGTTCGCGAATTTTCTTTGCCGATGTTTGGATCGTATACTCAGCGCACATAGTGCGAAGAGAAGAACACAGCATTTGACGCAGGCGCAAGCAGGCGCCTAACCTTTCTTTCATGAAGATCATCTTGTGTCTCGCTGCCTTCGTGCTTTCGGCTTGTACGACGATTCAAAAAGGCAAGGTCGGTCCCGATTACAAAGTCCTCGCTGTGTCGTACATCGACTCGACTGGGCTCTATTGGCTCGAAAAGCTCGATGAAGACATGAAAAACGGGTGCACGGATAAACAGGGCAACTATCATGCGGCTCTTTGTTCGGCTGAGATCGCCAATGAGTTCGATTCCGATGCTGAA
This sequence comes from Pseudobdellovibrionaceae bacterium, assembly GCA_913774795.1. Taxonomy (GTDB): domain Bacteria; phylum Bdellovibrionota; class Bdellovibrionia; order Bdellovibrionales; family JAMPXM01; genus CAJYOV01. The sequence continues at coordinate 667 of CAJYIL010000318.1, read as the reverse complement.
GCAAAATGTCGCCTCTTCGGAGCAAGGCTTCCGACGATCGAAGAGTACGCGAGACTCCTCAAAGACTTTCAGCCTTCGGCCTCGCTCGAAAAAGGTCTCTCGGCCGAAACGTATCACCAAGTCGCAATGGCATTTAAAGACGACATGCCTTTTGCAGCATGGACGTCCACCGTTATCAAAAGCTCGCCTTCACAAGCGCATTACTTTTCTTGGCGACGAGGTCAACTTCATGACCGAGTCGAATATCGCTCCGTCGAACTTCCGGTTCGGTGCGTGAGACGCCCGAAATGATCGCCAGCCTCCTCTCGCTCTTGATGGCGTCCGCACCAGCGCTCGCTCTCGCTCCGCGCGAGAAAGATCAAGTTTGCGATACGCAAATCATCATGACGCTGCCGTGGACGATTTGTTTGATCGATGCGAAGAAAGACCCGAAGGTTCTTAAGGACTACATCGACCAATCGATGGATGAACTCCGAAAAATCGACGGCTGGATGTCGGAGTGGAAACCCAATTCGATCATTTCGAAAATCAACGACAACGCGGGTATTGCGCCGGTCAAAGTGACGCCTGACGCGATGGACGCCATTGAAAGATCTCTTGCTGAAGGAGCGCGTTCCGGCGGCGCCTTCGATATCACCTTCAACGCATTCTTTGGCATGTATGATTG
>CAJYIL010000317.1 GCA_913774795.1 Pseudobdellovibrionaceae bacterium | reverse complement strand
CCGCACGAAACGCAACTCTCGAAAGCTTGGCTCAACCGACGTGCACTTCGACGAACTGCACGCCTCCGTAAACTCGCTTGGGACCTAACAGAAAACGCCGGGCTCGACGCTCGGCGTTTTTATTTCTGACTTGCACATCAATCTCTAAAGCATAAGCTCCTCTCGCAAAAGACAATTTCGCAAGAGGAGTGACCGCATGGCCGCAGGAACATTTGAGCTCATCACGAAGCACGGGGACCACGAACAAGTTGTGTTCTGCCACAACAAAGACGTGGGCTTGAAAGCGATCATCGCGATTCACAACACGGCCCTGGGTCCGGCTCTCGGCGGAACACGCATGTGGAATTACAAGAACGAAGAAGAAGCTCTCGTCGATGTTCTTCGTCTCAGCAAGGGCATGACTTACAAAGCCGCGTGTGCGGGGCTCAATCTCGGCGGAGGAAAAGCTGTCATCATCGGTGATCCGAAAACACAAAAATCAGAGGCTCTTTTCCGGGCGTTTGGTCAGTTTGTCGGAAGCTTGAACGGTCGATACATCACCGCAGAAGACGTCGGCACGACCGTGAGAGAGATGGAACAGATCTTCATGGAGACGCCGTGGGTGACCGGTATTCCGAAAGCGTTTGGCGGATCAGGCGATCCCTCGCCGTACACTGCGCATGGTGTTTTGATGGCGATTAAAGCGTCGGTGAAAGAACAACTTAAAACCGACTCGCTCAAAGGTGTCAGAGTCGCACTTCAAGGACTCGGGAACGTCGGTTACCACTTGGCCGAATACCTCCACAAAGAAGGCGCGGTGATGACCGTTGCCGATATCGATCAGGAGAAAGTCGCCAAGTGCGCAACCATGTTCAACGCAAAGGTCATGTCGCCTGACGACATTATCTCGGCGGACGCGGATGTCTTCACGCCGTGCGCGCTCGGGGCGGTCATCAATGATCAGACGATTAGCAAACTCAAAGCAAAAATCGTTTGCGGAGGAGCGAATAACCAGCTCGCCGAACCTCGCCACGGCGACATGCTTAAAGAGATGGGCATTCTCTACGCACCCGATTACGTTGCCAACGCCGGCGGCCTCATGAACGTTTTCGTAGAGCTCGAAGGCTACTCGCCAGACCGCGCACTCGACAAGACGGTCCAGGTCTACGAGTCGCTCATGCAGATCTTCGCGATCGCGAAAACAGAGAACATCGGCACGCACAAAGCGGCCGATCGTTTGGCTGAAGACCGCATTCGTCAGATCGGAAAATTGCGTCAAACCCACATGGGTTCGAGCGCTCGTCCGTTCTCGACATTGCGCGAAGTCAAAAACCGCTAAAATCCCAAGGCCGTCGGCCTCTTAGCTTTGACATTTCAGCAAAAACCGAAGGACCATGAGCGCATTCATTTTTGCACTCAAAAGCAAGGAAGACGCTCATG
>CAJYIL010000316.1 GCA_913774795.1 Pseudobdellovibrionaceae bacterium | reverse complement strand
GCGCACGACCGCGCGCCTTCATATCGGAAACTACTTTGGCGCCTTAAAAAACTGGCTTGAGCTTCAAAACGATTATCCGGGAATTTACGGAGCGATGGATTGGCATGCGATGACAACGTCGTACAAGACGCCGCATGAAATTCAGCGCTGGGCTCGCGACATCTACGCGGAGTGGATCGCGTGGGGTCTTGATCCGCAAAAGAACATTCTCTTCGTTCAATCGCAGGTGCCCGAGCACGTTGAACTTCTCATGTATTTCATGATGATCACGCCGATGGGTTGGGCCGAGCGTGTTCCGACCTGGAAAGATTCGGAGCAAGAAGCAAAAGATAACGACACGCACAACTTGGGTCGCTTCGCGTACCCGGTTTTGCAAGCTGCCGACATCGCGATCTACCGAGGCACACATGTGCCGATCGGCCACGATCAGATTTCGCACTTGGAACTCTCTCGGGAGATCGTTCGCCGCTTCAACTTTTTGTACGGAGGCAACCTCCCGGAGCCAAGACCGATCTTCACCGAGACGCCGACACTTCTGGGAACTGACGGTCGCAAGATGTCGAAGTCGTACGGGAACACTTTCCCGCTGCTCCAAGAAGAAGACGAACTTGCTAAAAACTTACGCTCGATGCCTACCGATCCAGCACGCGTTCGACGCACTGATCCAGGAGAGCCGACGAAGTGCCCGGTCTACTCATTTCACAAGCTCTTCAGCCCCGCGTCCGATTTACCTTGGGTTGAGACGGGTTGCCGCACAGCAGGCATCGGCTGCGGCGACTGCAAAAAGAAATTGGGCGAGAATATCAACGGGTTAATGGCGAAACCTCGAGAAAAGAAAAAAGAGTTGTTGAAGTCCACCGAACGCTTGATTCAATCATCGCCGATGGGTGTCAACGTGCGCGGAAGATTGCGCGCGAAACTCTGGATCAAGTCAAAGACTGGACCGGTTTCGCGAGCGGCCGCGACTTTTGAGGACGACTTCTAAAATCGTCTGACAGAGTTCGCAGGTCTCATCCGGCGTTGGCAAATTGGGGCGGAGGGCAAGATGCCTTCCGTAAATCAGGGCGGAGACCCCTCGACCAAGACTGTACGAAACATCTAGATGAGCTACTTAGTTCACCTCCAGCAGTTTGAAGGCCCGCTCGGTCTTCTCCTCTATCTCATCCGCAAGGAAGAGATGAGCATTATGGATATCAACGTTGGCGACATCACGCGCCAATACCTCGACTACATTCGCCAGATGAAAGAGCTCGATCTCGAAGTCGCGGGTGAATTCGTCGCGATGGCGGCGACGTTGATCCAAATCAAATCGCGCATGCTTCTTCCGCAGTACGACGAGCAAGGTGAGGTCATCGAGACCGAGGATCCACGTCGTGAACTCGTGCAGAAGTTGCTCGATTACCAAAAGTATCAAGAAGTCGCGAAGAAGCTCTACGATCGTCCGCTCTTAAATCGCGACGTTTTCGCGCGCGGAGTGCGTGAAGACCTGCGCGATGAAGATGCATTGACCGCGGTCACCGTCGAAGACGACGGCATGTTTGCGTTGATCGCGGCTTACCGCCGCATCGTTCGCAAGGCTCAGCGTGCGGTTCACAAAGTTCGCCCGAAGATGCAGTCGATCGCCGGCCGCATCTCCGAGATCAAAGATCGTCTGATCGTCGGCGTTCGCACAACGCTTCGTGAGCTCATTGGGCAGGGCGCGGATGCCCGCGCGCAACTTTTGATTACGTTTCTCTCGACACTTGAACTCGGCCGCATGGGCTTCGTTTCAGTTTTCCAAAACGAAACTTACGGCGACATCTACATCGAAGCGAAAAAGCAAATCGAGTCGAATGCGCTCGCACGCGTTCAAGAGTTCGATTCGGCCAATTCTGAACAAGTCGCTTCTTCGATCATTAACACCGCGATCGATGAAAAGATCGATATGTACGAGACAATGATGGCGGAGACCGCTGAAGTTGAGCAGCTTGCGCTGGTTGATGCCGTTCCTGTCGGAGAAGAACACGTCCTGGAAGCGGATACGGAGCTTTTTGAGAGCGTCGATGTCGCAACCGACGACGAGATTTTGGCCGCCGAAGCGGAGCTCGAACGCTCTCCTTCGTCTGACGGCTCTTCCGGCGAGCCGGAAGCCCAAGCTTAAATTTTTTTTGAGGACTTAAAGCACATGGCAGATATCGAAAACGAAAAACCTCGTCGCCGCAAAAAATCAGTTTCGCCTGAAATGTCTGAGTCGTCTTCGGCCGCTTCGGTCGCCGATCTTGTTTCGAGCGCAAACGAGGCCATGAACGGCTTGATGGATGACGCGCCGGCAGCCGAGATGGCATCGACTGACAACATGATCGGGGACGCGCCGTCCTCGGATGCAAATGCTAAGAATGACGTTTCGGCTTCAGAAGAATCAGACATGAGCGCGAGCGAAGTTGCAGACGTCACCGAGCAGGCAGCTTCTTCGATCGACTGGAATGCTGAAACATCAGAGCTCGCTTTTAGCGAAGCCGATGGCTCCGAGAGTGAATCGGAGATGGATGCCAACGATGCGATCGTGGCGCAGCTTTCGGGAGAGTCTGTCGCCGCTGACGCTGATGGTGAGATGTTCGCCGCCGGCGAGATGACTGAAGGCTCGGAAGCCGCGATGTCGGCTGAAGCTGACGCGACCGCAATGACTGACGATGAGCCTGCGGCTCTCGATGACGTCGCGCTCGACGCCGCAACTGCGACCGAAGAAAAAGCCGACGATTTCGACGAGCGTTTCGCCGCAACGGGCGGAAAACCCATCGCCGACGTCTCTGACCGTAGCGAACGTCTTCAAGAGCTCGCGCGTCTGGTTTCGAAAACTGTTTCGGAGCGTAAGAAAAACCTCGGCACCGAAGACGAAGAAGCTTTGGAAGCTGACGGCACCATGGCTCCGGAGCAAACCGAGCCCGAGCAGATGGGGTTTGTCGCGCTCGAAGAAGAACTCGATGCCGCTGACAACGATGCTGATCCAGAGCCGACTGAGTTCGTCGAAGCCGATCAGCTGATCTCGATCGTCGAATCGCTTTTGTTCTCAACCGACAAACCGGTGAGCTTGGCGACGTTGAAGTCGCTCTTCAAAGGAACGAACGTGCGCACGAAAGATATCGCGCGCGCTCTCGACATCTTGGCTTCGGAGTACGCTTCGGCGACTCGCGGAGTGACGCTCGAGGAAATCAACGGCGGCTTCCAGCTCCGCACGAAAGTCGACAACACGGAATTCTTAAAGCGCCTTCAGAAGGTGCGTCCGTTCCGTTTGAGTGGTCCGGCTCTCGAGACGATGGCCATCGTCGCTTACAAACAACCGGTCACGAAGTACGAGATCGACGAGATTCGCGGAGTCGAATCGGGTCACCTGTTGCGTGCGCTCATGGAGCGTGGGCTCGTTCAATTCCAAGGAAAAGCCGAAGACAAACCGGGTAAGCCGATGGCCTACGGTTCGACGAAGAAATTCCTCGAGACGTTCGGTCTTCGCAACCTTCGCGAACTTCCGACTCTCTCTGAGATCGACGAGCTCTTGCCTGAAGGAATCGGCGAAGTTGAAGAGAAGGAAAAGCTCTCTGACATCACCGAAGAGCTCTCGGCTGAATTCTCGGGCGGTTACTCCGATAACGAAGAAGAACTCGGAAAAATCAACGAGACCCTTCAAGCGATCGACACGACGTCTGAATTCTTCGAGCAAGAAAAAGTTCGCGAACGCGAACGCCGTGACCGCGACCGCGCGCAAGATTTGCGCGAGCGTTTGGTTCTCGGCGAAGCCGTTGATCCGAAAGATCAGAAGTGGCTTGAGCGTTACGAAGCAAAATTGCACGCCGTTGAAACGGCGGCGGCTTCGGCTGACGGAACGCCGACGACAATCTCCGCTGACGAAATCGAAGCCACGGCACCAATTGGCGATGCGCTCGAAACTCTCACGGCTGAGACGGGCGCCGACAGCGAATCGATGGCGGCAACGGCGGCTGATGATCACGCGGAGTTGAGCGAAGTCGATGACGAGATGGCGTCAGATGACGAACTCGCGCTCAACCTCGACTACGACGACGACTCAGCTGCCGAAGACGAAGATACGAGCAACGACGTTTAATGCCGGAAAATCCGCCGGATAAAAAGCTCGTCGAAGGAGTTGATTACACGATCGATCCTGAGACGGGCTTTTTTGTTTTTACGCGCGAGTATCTTCTTCGCCGTGGATATTGCTGCGAGAGCGGATGCCGACAGTGTCCTTATGGCTTTTCGAAAAAATCCGGCGGAGACGGTCCTGTCTCAAGCT
>CAJYIL010000315.1 GCA_913774795.1 Pseudobdellovibrionaceae bacterium | reverse complement strand
CCCGATGTCTCGCAATCAATTAGCCCTTGGATTCCTGTCGATCCTTTTGACACTTGCCCAGCCTGTTTGGGCGCAGTCGGCAAAATCGATTACCAAGGGTTCGATCACTCCGCATTCTGGCCCCCTCCAAGCGTCCGAAGGCGCCGGAAGCCACGGCGGATCGAACGGCCGCACGTTCGACCAAATGCAGATCGTCTATCTTCTCGAGTCGTACGGGAATGATCCGGCGAAAGCTCGCCTGAAAGCCGATCTCATCCACTTCATCAACACCGCACGAACGGCATTGGTTGCGGGTCAACAAAGCGACCGCGAAGCCGGTTACATCTTGTCGACGAAGCCGGGCGGAATCGCTTTGAGCAACGAGATTCAGTCGGCGACTTACGCGATTGCGTTTGCCGACAATTCATCGGGCCCGCTCGTGTCACGAGCTGGTCAAGTCATCACGTTCTACGTCGACCGCATCGCCGAGCGTTTGCCGGGCGCCGAGATCGGCGCGAAAATGAAGCTCCTCGGCCGATTGGCGATGAGTCAGCACTTGGCGGCTTTCACTGACGTCAATCCGAAAGCAAAAGAGCAGTTCCTCGCGTTCTACGATCGCTACGCTACCCAAGCCGAAGCGAGCCGCGATAACTACCGTCAATTCATCAATGCCGACGCGACGATTCCGATGACCGGGTTCGATCGTGCGAACCGTGGTCTGGCGCTTCTCATTCAGTTCGACGATCCCTCACGCAAGTGCAGCTTCGGTACGGATGAACTCGCAGGACTTCTCGACGCGCCTCCGGCGATGACGTTGATCCAAGGCGCGAAAAAGATCGTTCGCTATGAGGAAGTGAAACTCTTGGGCGAGAAAGTGCCGGGCACCGACGTGATGATGTCGCAGTCGACGTCGAGCTCCCGCATTTTCCAAGGTTTAAGCGAATCGTGCTATCCACGCCGCTACGGTTGTATTTTGCCGGGTCACTACTGTGTTGGCGACACCGGAAATCTGATGAATCCGATCGCAAACCGCCAGACTCAAAAAATTCCGGCGCACATCGTGGCCGTTTGGCCCTACCGCAACAGCGTCATCTTGCAGTTTGAATCGTCCAACGGACAGCGAAGCCCTGACTACTTCATGGTCGACGCTCGTCAGTTCAACCTAGAGGTGACGCCGTGAAACTCGCGATCGTTCTCACGACTTTCCTCGCAGCTTCTCCCGTTTACGCATCTGCGATCGAAGATACGACCTCGTTCGTGACTACGATCATCGAGAACGGTGGCTTGAAATCGGCCGTTCGCTCCTACATCGCGACCCAGAACGCGACCGTGCTTTCGATGTCGGCGTCACAAGCCGACTCGACATCGTATCAGTTAATGGCCTCGCCAAAAGGGCGTCAGTTGCTGCTTCGCGATGTCGATGCAAGCGCCTACACGATCGATCGCACCGGACGATCGTGCGGTGAAGTCGAAACGCCAGGGCTTGACGTCGCGCATGTCAAAGTCGATTCGCAGACAACGTTCAATCGTCCGGGCGCGGAGATTTGCTTCAACGTTGCCGGATTCGCCAACACATACAGCGCGGTTTCGCGCGATCAATTAGTGAAGCTTCTGGTTTCGTTCGCGCTTCACGAGCACGCGCATCACTTTCAAGTGGATCCGGGTGCGGATGCGTCGGCTCGCTTAAAGGCTGAGCGCGATGCGTACCGTTTGCAATCGTATGTCCTGAATTCAATCAACTCGGGTGTAACGAACTCACTGACTTTTCAAGCGGCATCTCAAGCCATACCGGCGACCGTCGACGATCTCGATCAGCGCACGCGTGACGACGCCGACCGGGCCTTCGTTGTGGGCGATAAGGTCATGCTCGCG
>CAJYIL010000314.1 GCA_913774795.1 Pseudobdellovibrionaceae bacterium | reverse complement strand
ATCATCGACTAAGAGGATGCGTGCCATGGTAGAGATACATCGGAAAAAACGTCAGGCTTCTGAAGGTTTGAACGGTCGGGTCTAGGCGCGATACGTGCTGATTCGAAAGAGCGCGTAGATGGGATCGAAGCGCCACGCCGCCGTGATGATGAAAGCTAGACCAAGGTAAGCCCAAACAGGCCCACCTGCGATCGCCCAGCTGAGAAGCGCAACGCCGATGATCATTCGTAAGGCGCGGTCCCAAGTCGCGATGTTGATCGTCATAGGGCTCAGACCGTACCATGTCGTTATGAGCTTATCTATCGAAACAGAATTTACGAAGTTGATGAAGTGTCAGCTGCCGATCATTGCCGCGCCGATGTTTCTCGTCTCGAACGTCGACCTCGTCGTCGCGGTTTCAGAAGCGGGCGGAGTCGGAACTTTTCCGGCGCTGAATTATCGCCCGATCGAGCAGTATCGTGACGCGCTTCAAGCGGTTCGAGCGCGAACGAAGAAGTCGTTCGGCATCAACATCATCGTGAACAAATCCAACACGCGTCAGAGAGACGATCTGAAGCATGCACTCGACGCAGGCGTAGATCTCTTCATTACTTCTTTGGGTTCACCTGCGGACGTCATTCGCGAAGCCCACAAGAACGGCGCGAAAGTCGTTTGTGACGTCACGAATCTCGAGCACGCGTTAAAAGTTCAAGATCTTGGAGCCGACGGCGTCGTTGCGGTCGGAGTCGGCGCCGGCGGACACGCCGGGCCGATTTCGCCTCTCGTGCTTGTTCCCTGGTTGCGTGAGTCGCTGAAGATTCCGGTGATCGCGGCGGGCGGCATCGCAAACGGCGCGCAAATCGCCTCGTGTTTGGCGATGGGCGCATCTGCCGTCTCGATCGGTACGCGCTTTATCGCCTCGAAAGAGGCGACGGTCGATCAGGCTTACAAAGATGCGGTCGTCAAGTCGACTCCCGAAGATATCGTGATGACGACGCGAGTTTCAGGCACGCCCGCGGCGGTGATTAATACCGATTACGTGAAGAAACTCGGCACCGAGTTGCCCCTCGCGCTGAAACTTCTGAAGGACAACAAGCACACAAAGAAATACGCGGTGCCTTTGATCCACTACCTCGGAATGAAATCACTCGAGGACGCCGGAACAAAAGCCTCATGGAAAACAGTTTGGTCGGCCGGGCAATCGGTCGGCCTGGTGAAAGAGATTTTACCCGCCGCGGAGATCGTCGCGAAACTCGCAAGCGAGTATCAAGAGGCGGTTGCGAAGATGCCAGGAGTGCGCACGTGATAAAAAAAATCTTAGGTTTGAAGAACGATGAACACTTCGACGCACTCACGGCCACTGAGAATTGGGCCCAACACATTCCGGCGTTACTGCCTCAAGACACGATTCGACGCAAGGCGCTCGATATTCTCTTGAACATCGGCATTCCGTTCAATCGTTGGCTTGGGCTCAAAGTGAAAGAGATCTCGCGAGACCGGGTCGTGATCGAATCTCCGCCGACCGTTTTGCGTCGCAACCATGTCGGCACTGCACACGCGTGTGCGCAGGCGCTGATCGGGGAGTACGCCGCCGGTCTTATCGTCGCTCAACATTTTCCGCTCGACACCTACCGGATGATCATCGGGAAACTCGAAATCGATTACGGCAGAGCGGGCCGCGGCACTTTATATGGCGTGGCCGAAGCGCCGGTTCCGTTCCCAGAACTCGAAAACGAGGAAGGCTGGGTTCCGATGAAGACGGTGATCTCTAATGCGAAAGGGGACGAGGTCGCCGTGTGCTTGACCCGATGGCAGGTCAAGTCATGGGCCCGAATTGCCTCTGACCGAGAAACTCGGAAGTCTGCACCCGGCACGTCGTTCTAAAGACTGATTACTTTTTCGCGAGCATGTCCTTGAGCTCGCCGGATTCGAACATTTCCATCATGATGTCGCTGCCGCCGACCAACTCTTTGTTGATGTAGAGCTGAGGGATTGTGGGCCAGTTGCCGTACTCTTTGATGCCTTGGCGAATTTCGCCGTCAGACAAAACATCGACGGCGTGGAAGTCAGTGCCGACTTCGTGAAGGATCGCGGCCGCGCGCGCCGAGAATCCGCACTGCGGAAACTGCGGTGAGCCTTTCATAAACAAAACGACTTTATTATTATTGAGAAGGTCGTCGATGCGAGATTTCACGTCAGCCATTTTAATTTTCTCCCGTTGATGTCTTAATTGTCAGTGCGTGGACTTCGCCGGTCTTGAGTTCGGCGTCGAACACGTTCATCACATGGCGCTGCTGCGCGATTCGCGAAAGGCCCTTGAAGGCCTGCGAAACAATCGCGACCTGCCAGTGATCTTGAGTGCCGGTCATGTCGTAAACTTCGACTTTTCCGTCTGGATAGGCCTTTTCAAGCCGTTCTTTCATTTGCGCTGCTGTCATAGAGGTTTTTGTACTCCGAGGGGTGGGGAAGAAGCAAGACTCTCGCGCTTTCGCCTACGTGTCGGCTGCTCTCACGAGCAGACGTCTATACACGTCCACTCGCCAGAGCACACGAACTCTGCTATATAACAGCTCATGCTTTATGGCTTCGCTGATCCCGAACACATTAAACGTGAGCGCGCCAAGGGAAAAGAGCTCCGCCAGAGCCAATGGTGGCGCCAGGAGTTAGGGAAGGGGATCTGCTACCACTGCGGCGGCAAGTTCCCGAAAGAGCAGCTCACCATGGACCACCTGGTGCCGATCGCCCGCGGCGGAAAATCCACGAAGAACAACTGCGTCGTGTGCTGCAAAGAGTGCAACACGAAGAAGGGTCACAAGCTCGGCGTCGAAATGACGATCGACGAGATGCGCTCGCGCGGTGAACTCGGCCCAGAGACCGGCGGATTCGGCGACGACGGCGATTCCGAAGGCGACAAGTGACCAACTACGACGTCATCGTCTTGGGCCTCGGGGTGATGGGTAGCGCCATCGCCGCGCGTTTGAGCGGGAATGGCCACAAGGTCCTCGGTCTGGAACAATTTGGGCCGCTTCACGACCGGGGCGCCTCTCACGGTGAAACTCGCGCGATTCGCAAGGCTTATTTCGAAGATCCTCTCTACGTTCCTCTCATGCTCCGGGCTTACGAATTGTGGGACGAACTCGGCGACGATCTGCTTGTTCGGTCAGGTTGCCTTATCATGGCTCCAGGAGAATCACCTGTCATGAGGGGCTGTCTTGCGTCGGCTCAGCAGTTTAAACTTCCCTATGAAGTTTACTCACCACGCGAGATCGAATCGAGGTATGGGCTTAGAACGCAATCGAATGGATTCTTTGAGCGAGAGGGTGGCTACTTAAAAGTCGAACAAAGCGTCGCCGCTTTTCAACGGCAGGCTTTGAAAAATGGAGCCGAACTGAAATTTAATTCAAAGGCTGATTTGTTAAAGGAGACCCAAGTCCGCTGCGGAGAGGTCACCTATTCCGCAAAACAAATCGTGATTGCCCAAGGGGCTTGGAGCCAGGATCTCGCTCTTCAACCGAAACGCGCATTGCAATTTTGGTTTGAGGCGCCGAAAGGCGAAAACCTGCCGGTCTTCTTTAACGATACCGGCCAGTGGATATACGGCTTCCCGAAAATCGGTGAGACGATCAAGGTTGCATTTCATTCTCCGCTCGAGAGTTGCCACCCCGAGACGATGAACCGAACGGTTTCGGTGCAAGAGCATCAGGAAATTGCGGCCCTTGCGAAGCCTCTCGTCCCTTTCCTCGGGGAGTTCGTCCGCGCAAAAACATGCATCTATAATATGACGCCGGATGAACACTTTATTGTCGGCGAGAAGGGGCCAAAGATTTTCGCGACTGGCTTCTCCGGCCACGGTTTTAAGTTTGCGCCGGTCATCGCAGAGATCGTGACCTCTTTCGTTGAGGGCGAGCGACCAGAGTACGATCTTGCCTTGTTCGATCCTGAGAGGTTCCGAAGTTAACGACGACTGTTCAAAAAATTTTGGCTACACAAACCTGTTTGGTTTTGTTTCAGTCAGGACGTTTGCATACAGAATTGGTACTAGGTTTCGCGGAACAACTGTGACTATAGTCACGTCGATGACAACAGCCCACCTGATTTCACTTCGCGACAATATGATCGTCTGGACAGACTGGCTCACACTGTTCCAGCACATGGATCAAATTGGCTGCCGAGTGATTATGGCCGGAGACGAGTACTGTGATTTTCTCATCTCTCGGCATACGTCGCAGGTTCACGACATCCATTCGCTAAAATCGATCATTTTCGATCGTTTCACTGATG
>CAJYIL010000313.1 GCA_913774795.1 Pseudobdellovibrionaceae bacterium | reverse complement strand
AAGCCAGTTCATGTGGATCGAGACAAAGTCGTCAGACTTGCCGTGCTTAGTGAGCCATCGACCCCGCTGTACGTGAAACGGGTGATTGATGAATCGAGTCGAGGGTGCGGTTGCTCTCGCGACTTTTTGAAAATCGTCACCCGCACGGGCGAGGAATCGAAGAGTGTAGATCCAGACGTCATCTCTTTTAACGACTTCAACCAAGAGTCAACGTGCGGCAGTCAGTTGGCGCTCTTGCGGATCGGGCAAAGAACTCGAATCGCTTACCAAGAAACCAATCGTCTTCGCATTTACGACGTAACCAATCTGCAAAAACCGGTCTGTGAATTCGCAGTTACGGCTAAGCCGAATTTCGAGATTTCTCGTCGTCAATAAGGATCGACGATCGTCATCACCGAAAGATCATAAGGATCAACGACGACGTTGTCGGATTTGATCAAAAGCGGCCCGCCGGTCTTCGATTCCGCGCGCATCATGAGCACGCTATCGACAAGGCCATCGAAGAAGTACTTCGCTTCCGGGGCGACCACAGAAACTTCATTCTTCAAATCGCCCGACGCCTCAAGCTTCGCTTTGAGATCGTTGAATTTCGCCATATAGATCTCGGCGACTCGATCTCGCAAATCTGGAGAAAGAGTGGCGTCAGTCAAAAGCGAGTGAACCGTGCGTCCTTCGACGTACTTCAGGCGAGCGGCCGGGCGCGGAACATCATCACGGGTGATAGCAGGCTCCATGTAGCGCTCGCCTTCGGCCACGCGAAATCCAGAGTGCAGCGCTCGTAATGCCTGAAGACCTTCGATGTCGAAGTGGAAGCGGTTCACTCCGAACTGCGATTCCTTATAGATCTTCTTGATCATCAAATGCTTCTCGCCGCGCACGAGATAGACGTGCGCGCTGTAGCCTTGGCTCAAAAACTTTTCGCCATCGGCCTCGCGACGGACATAAGGGAAAACGAGATCAGGGGTGACATTAGCGACGAAGATCTCGGCGCACTGGGCACCTTTGGCCGAAGTCGGTGCGACAGGCGCTCGGGGCGTCGCGGCCCGCGGTGCCGGGCGCAATCGCTCGAGCCACCGCGAGATAAATCCCGCGTGGGACTGCGAAGCCGCAAAGGTTAAAATCAAGACAAAGAGAACGCGCATCACGCTCGCGAAAAGAGCAAGCCAAGGGCCAGCGTCTAAACAGATCTAAGCGACGCCGGCGAAGTCGGTTTCACCGCTTTTCAGGAGTGTCTAATCTCAAGACACTACAGATCGATTTTGCGAAGAACCTGGAGTGCTGCTTTAAAGCCAATGCTCACGATTTTGCCGAGGATCTCCGGGTTGAGCGAGAAGTGATCGACGAAGAACATTTCGTGATCTTGCGGTGACGGGTGAATGTAAATGTAATCGACGCCCGGCTTGTGATTCACGCGCTTTGCGACAATCTCAAGAAGCTTCTCGCGATGTTCGTCAGGCAACTCCGCCTGTTTGAAGTAGCCATCGATCGCGCTCAAAATCGCTGAGATATGTTGCTGATGCTCGATGTGCTTGGCGATCTTCTGCTCGATCACCTGATACAAGGCTTGATTGATGATGAGCGGAATTCCGTAGTTGTGAAGCGAGCCCATCTCCGGTGTGTAGTGATAAGGCTGGACTGAGTAAGACGAAATCACCAGATCGGCACCCGCATCGGCGGCGACGTGTGTACTCAGCGTTTCGCGAATCTCGCCGTCGAAGAAGAAGATCTCTTTCCCTTTTTCGTTTCGAATTCCGTACGGCGCAAAGACAGGAGGAAGTGCCGCCGAAGCCGCAACGGCTTCAGATATCGTCGCAAAGTTTGCGTACTTGATCGTCTTGTCTTTGCGGGTCTCCGGGAAATTTCCGAAGACGACTTTTCGCGAGTGATTGAGCTGCGTGCCGACGATGAAGAGATCAACGCCGAGTGAGTTGAATGTGTTTTCTTTCACGACGTGCGTTCGCAGGTATCGTTCGATCCCTTTGGTCGTGAAGAGCCCGTTGATTTTAAATCCGTTTTTTACGAGAGCTTCGAGACCACCGGTAATGATGCTTCGGCGACGTAAAAAATTCGGTACAACGGAAAGAAAGTTTCCGCCGTTCAACGTGAACATGTCGCGGTAACTGATCGGTTT
>CAJYIL010000312.1 GCA_913774795.1 Pseudobdellovibrionaceae bacterium | reverse complement strand
TTCGTGTAGATGATCATCACGACGAACGCGAAAATAATCGGGACGAACTGGAGCATTTGGCTAGGGCCGGCCGCTGGTGCCGTTTGCGCGTGCGCGCTTGACGCCATGAAAAGCATTTGGAACATGTTCGAGATCTCCTCAAAGAAGAACTCAAAAAGTTCCATGTTTATCCGCTGTTTGCAAACACTTGCACCGATTGCCTAATTAGGGAGCACCACCGAGGCACGCCGCGATGCGTGACTCCAAGTGACACCGAAACACGTGGGCACGAACGGTGCAACCCTCCGCGCCTCGGAGGGAAACCACGATGAAACCGATTTTTTTGGCTCTAGTTCTTTGTTGTCTCGGAATTGGTCTCGGCTCAAAGGCGTTGGCGGCGGACCTGACTCGCGCATCGGCGCGTGAGTCGAAGGAAGCGATGGCCCAACGAGCGGCTCAGGAAACGATCGCGCGACTGAATGAACAAATCAAAATGATGAAAGCGGGACCTGCGAGTTCGGCGCCGTCTCTCGTTGTCGCCGCACCGGGCGCGCGTGCCGGCGAATTTGCGACGACCCTTCGCCGCTGCGATGAGCCTGATCAAGAGCCAACTCAGTGTGTGCCCCACTGCATCTCGCGCTACTCAAACGAAACATGCGCATCGTACGGGTCGGACTTCTGCGGACCCAACGCTCAGTGCGCCGAGAACTGCATCTCCCGCTACTCGAACGGAACATGTGCGTCTTACGGCTCAGATAACTGCGGGCCATTCGCTTCGTGTTCGGAGAATTGCATCTCTCGGTACTCGAATGGCACCTGCGCCTCGTACGGAAGCGATATCTGCAACTGATTCCGGAAAGTAAGGGCCTTTCCGGAAAGTAAGGACCTACCCTTTGGCGGGAGCCGCGAAACGCTTCAGGCAGAAATCGCGATACTCCGCCCAGCGGCCTTCGCGAATCGCTTCGCGCGCTTTCTCCATCACTTTGAAGTGGAAGTGCAGATTGTGGATCGAATTCAAATGCGCGGAGAGCATTTCTCCGCTCACGAAAAGATGGCGAAGGTAAGCCTTCGTGTAATTGCGGCACGTGTAGCAATCGCACTCCGGATCAAGCGGGCTCGCGTCTTCGCGATATTCGGTGCGCTTGATCGAGACGCGCCCCTGCCAAGTGAAGAGGGTTCCGTTTCGCGCGGTGCGAGTGGGATTCACGCAGTCGAACATGTCGATGCCCGCGTCGACCGCCAAGATGAGATCGAGCGGAGTGCCGACTCCCATCAAATAGCGAGGCTTGTTGCGTGGAAGCTGATGGGCCGTTTGCGCGACGAGAGAATGCATCATCTCGATGGGTTCACCGACTGAGAGACCGCCGAGTGCGAAGCCCGGGAGATCGACAGAGCAGATTTGCTCCATGGATTTCATACGGAGATCGTATTCGAGCCCTCCCTGCACGATGCCGAAGAGCATCGATTGTCGACGCGTCATCGCGTCTTTGCTTCGTTGGAGCCAGCGCAGCGTGAGGTCAGCTGACTTGATCGTCGGTTCGCGCTCCGCCGGATACGGAAGACATTCATCGAACGCCATGATGATGTCGGAGCCGAGATCCATCTGGATCTCCATGCTCTTCTCCGGGCTGATGAAATACTTTGCGCCGTCGAGGTGCGAACGGAATTCGACGCCCTTCT
>CAJYIL010000311.1 GCA_913774795.1 Pseudobdellovibrionaceae bacterium | reverse complement strand
GCTGCATGAAATAAGATTTGCGCGAGCTCGTTTCGACGAGGCGCAAGCGGCAGATGCCGTCGTCGCTCAAACGATCGCCATTCGGCGTGATGAACTCGTAAGCGAGTGCGAGCCCTGAATCTTCGCGCGATCCGCGGCCTGCAGGAACGGGATACATCGTGCCGGTGTCGATTTTTTCGTTTCCGCGTTGCGGGGCGGTTTGCACGGTTTCGCAAGCCGTGAGCGCGATCAAAGAAAGAAGTGCGATGTGTTTGAACATGAAGATCCTCCGCCCGAAATTTTGGGCGGAGTTGAACGACGGGTCAAGCTTGCGAGAAGCTCATGCGACGCAGGCGCGCCTGCCGGATCCATTTGCGAATGAACGGGACTTCATTTTTGTAATCGAAGTCATGACCCTTGGCGAATTCGCGGTAAAGGATCGGCATCTCGTTGGCTGAGAGCTGCTCGACGTCTTCACGAATTTCGCGAGGCAAAATCACGCGGTCTCGTGTTCCGTGCGTGAAAAGCCACGGTGTTTTTTTAGCGCCCGATTTGCGAGCACGCCAGCCTTTGAAAAATCGCACGTAGCCACTGACCCCAATCACTCCGCCAAAGGCTTCTTTGTGATGAAGCACGAGATCGGCCACCGTCATGGCACCTTCGGAGTGTCCCATCCAGAAAATGTCTTTGGGACTCCAGCCGGCCTGTTCGAGTTGCCGAACGAGTGTTTTAAGATTTCTTCGCGCGGCCTTTGATTGCCAAGTGAAACCGCCAAGGTATTTTCGGGGCGCGTTCAAGAGGAGATAGTTGAACTGCGGAAGCCGCAACTCCTGCTTGATCGCCTGGTAGGCCTCGATCGAATCGCCGCGGCCATGGAGAACGACCATCACCTTCTGCTTAGATGCAGGAGTGCCTTTCGAGGCCGGAATCCATTGGTGGTCGAAGAGTTTGGTCGAGAACATCGGGAGGCAAGATAACACCCCTTCAAAAGGGGGTGTAGTGGGGTCTTCTTCACAGAAAGTTTTGTGTTCGGATGGCTCGAATCTGTCACCGGACGGCCACTCGTTTGGCACGCCCGCGAACGCATGACGCTCTTACTCAAACCCCTCAGAATCCTTGATCTCTCGGCCATTTTGTCCTGGAATTCCGTTTTGCATTCAATTTGGAGGCCCTCGTGAAAAAGATCGTTTTGGTAACTAGTTTGACACTCGCAATCGCCGGCTGCGCATCGCCGGGTAAACGCACGGCGATCGGCGCCGGTGCCGGAGCCGCTGTCGGCGGTCTGGCAGGCGCGATCATCGGCCACCAATCGGGTGCCGGTAACAAAGGTGCTCTGATCGGAGCGGCGGTCGGCGGAGCCCTCGGCGGCGTTGTCGGAAACCGCATGGATAAACAAGCTCAAGAGCTCGAGAAGATCGCTGAAACTCGCCGCACGGATGAAGGTCTCGTGACGAAGTTGAAATCAGATATCTTGTTCGACACCGGTAAAGCGGCGTTGAAAAAGACCGAAGACTTGAACCAAATGGGCGCGATCATCAAGAAGTACCCAGAAGATATGCTCGTCGTAAAAGGCT
>CAJYIL010000310.1 GCA_913774795.1 Pseudobdellovibrionaceae bacterium | reverse complement strand
AGTCTTTTCGACCGCGAGCCGCAGTGCGAAGCTTGAAGACGTGGACGCACTTCTCACGATCTTGAAAAACACCGCACTGCAATTTGGTCT
Source organism: Pseudobdellovibrionaceae bacterium (assembly GCA_913774795.1). Lineage (GTDB taxonomy): Bacteria > Bdellovibrionota > Bdellovibrionia > Bdellovibrionales > JAMPXM01 > CAJYOV01. The sequence continues at coordinate 14,409 of CAJYIL010000310.1, read as the reverse complement.
GCTGTTCGGAGCCGGTCTCATAAGTGGGGTCGCGCTGACGATTCTCTCGAGACTGACAAACAACGTCTTTCGGCAATTTCGATGGCCGCAAGCTGGTGTTTATCTGTTCGGATGGATCGGGGTTCCGGTTCATGAATTCTGTCACGCCTTCTTCTGCCGCGTGTTTTTCCATGAAATTAAATCGATTAAATGGTTCGACCCATCGGGAGCCGGTGGAGCGCAGGGCTCAGTCACCCACACCTATTCTCAGTGGAACATCTACCAGCGCGTCGGCCATTTCTTCATCGGATTGGGCCCCGTTTTTCTCGGGCCCGCGATCATCGCGGCGGCATTCTTGATCTGCGTGCCATCGGCACGAAGCCTCTACCCGGCTTTGACCGAAGGTGGATGGCATGGCGCCGTCGCCTTCGCAAAGGCGCAGATGGGTGTGACGACGCTGAAGAGTGTCGGCTTCTGGATTTTCGTTTACATCGGATTTTCCATCGCATCTCAGATCGAGCTCTCCAAAGAAGATTTGAAACAAGCCGTCGTCGGAGTGGTTCCGGTCACGCTCGTGCTTCTCTTCTTCAACTTTGGCGCATGGGCTCTCGATCTTCGCTGGCACCACAAAGTCGTTCACGCAGGACATGCCGTGACCGCCGCGGTCTCCGGAGTTTACGCTTTCGGAGCGATCGTCGCTTTCTCTGCTTTCGTCGTCATCGCCATCGTGTTCGGCTTGATCAACATGTGTTTGGGCCGCGGGTTCATCAATCCGTTTACGAAGTTCTGATTGGCCATAGGTCCTGTTGGCTAAAGCTGCATTTGTTGTAACCATAAGGTTATGAAAACACTGCTCGCTCTTTTCACTCTTGTGTCGCTGAATGCTCACGCCGAACTCAGGTCGTCCGATCTCAAAGCGTGCGCATTTCCCGACGCGAACAAGAAAGTCTTTACGATCCCCGGGAAAAGCGGCGTCGTTTACAAATTCAAGGGTAAAGACGTCTATAAGATCACGCTGACCCCTCAAGCGAAGAGTTTCAAATCGACGGCGCTTGCGCCAAACGTTTGCTTCGACAGCGAAAGCGGCGAGAAGTTAACCGCGAAAGACTGCAAGGAAGCGCGCTCAAGTTTGAAACTCGACGGCTATTCGCTCAATGAAGCGTATCAAGCGATCATGGAAGATTATAAAAATCAGATTTCGCGGTTGATGGAAGACGCAGGCGATACGGAGCCCGAAGATCGTTATGTCGAAGCCGGCGACGCCAAATTCGTAATCCAGTCTCTGCAGGCGTGCTTGAAGCTTTCACCCCTCAGCAACTTCGCTAAACAAAAACAAACCGAAACCGTCAATGCCGCCGAAGCCCTAAGCGATATTTTCAACATCGCCAAACCGAGCGAAGAAATCTCTAAGAATCGCTCGGCGGGTTCAGCTAAGTCAGCGCGCTAAGCACACGCTCGAGCGCCACCTCGCGGTTGACCAGAAAGCTGTGGTCGGTCGCGACAAGTTCGTAACGTGGACGCACACGAAATTGATTCACGAGATTCTCCGCGTACGAAACCGGAGTCGTGTCGTCAGTCGCCGCCTGAAAAATAGAAACTTGCGTCTCGGACGAAATCGAGCGCGCGAGATCCTCGGCGCGATCCTTGTTGCCGAGAGCGTGAAACTCACGCGCAAGCTCGTCGGTCACGCCCAAACTTAAATTCGCGTTCTCTCGCGCGGTTAGTCGAAACGCCTGCTGTGCGAGATCAAGCGTAAAGAAATGAAGAAGCGGCGACATCAAGACGAGTCGCCCGACGCGCGCTGGGGCTCCGGCTGTTAAACCTAATGCCAGGTACCCGCCCCAGCTGTGTCCCACGATCTCGACGCTTTCGTTCTTGGAAAGAAGCTCACCGAAGAACATCTGCACTTGCGCGCGACACTTCAAAAACGAAAACTCGCCCTCGGCTTGCCCGAGCCCCGCGTAGAGCGGTACGTAGCAGCGTCGGCCCAGACGTGAAGCTTTCTCGGCGAGATCTTTATTCTGCTTTGAGCGAACTCCCGGAAAGCCGTGAAGAAAGAGGGTCGCTTGTCCTTCGGAACCGTACTCGAGCACTTTCACCTGAACTCCACGTCATCGAAATTTTTGAGCCACGTCTCACGCCAAGCCCAAGGCTCGGAGCGAATCTGAATCGTTGCTCCGGTCGCGGGATGCCGAAAATCCAACCGGTGCGCATGAAGCGCGTGACCATGCCCGACTTCGCCTTCACCGTATTTCTGATCGCCCAAAATCGGATGCCCCACATGCGCGCAATGGAGACGGATCTGGTGCGTGCGTCCTGTTTTGGGGAGAGCTTCGATGTAAGATGCTGCATCGCCCGCGTAGTGCCCAAGTGCCAGCCGACGAAATGTCGTGACCGCGGGACGACCCTCGATCTCCAGGTCGACTTTCGAATCGCGCCACTCGCCACGAACGACGGCGAGGTACGCCTTCCGGATTCGTTTTTCTTCAAACAGCGCGGTGATCTCGCGAGCATAGCGGCGAGACCGCCCGAGAAGCACGATGCCTGACGTTTCGCGATCTAAGCGGTGGAATGCGAAACAACTTGTGCGGCTGACGACGTCATCGCCTCGCCCGCCTGAGTCGACGAGAAGGCCCGCAGGCTTATTGATAGCGACAAGATCGGCGTCTTCCCAAAGGATTTCCATTTGATCCCGAAGCCTATCGCCTTGAGACGCTTCGGCACAAGCCGCACGCGCCCGAGCCCGATTTTGCGAATCGAAAGCCCTATGCTACTGTCGACGGCATGTTGAGAATTGGCACTGAAGATGAAATGAAGCAGTCTTTTCGCCCGATCGATCAAGACGAAGTGGAATTTCCGAGTGAGATGACATTTCCTCTCTTAGTTCGGGATTATCTCGCGTGGGTGGAACCATCAGGTCACCGGACGTATCTCGTTTTCGCCGACCCGGTCTCGAATAAAGCTCGCGGGATCGTGTTTAAACGAGGTCATCAATCGGCCGATGCACCTGCCGCTATGTGCGATTGGTGTCATTCGGTGAGAGGCCGTGGAGCGGTCGGAATGCTGACGGCCACCGTCAGTAAAACCAATCGTGTCGGTCTGGTTCTTTGCCGCGATTTGAGCTGCAAAGAAAAGCTCGATAAGCCTCCGGGCGCCAATGACGTCTTTGAGACTTATCCGCCCGAAGACAAGAAGGCGCGCCTGATAGAACGCATGAGCGCGTTCGCCCGCCGTAATCTGTTTTGATTTAATCGTCCCGGAATGTTTTCAAGACTTCGGCGTGCTGCAGGACAGCCGCCGAATTTCGCTGAAGCGCGGCCTTATATTTTCGCGTGAACTCAGACTCCTCGCCTTTTGCGAGAATCAAGTCACGCGCGCGGCCGATGAGCGCCGTCGCTTGTTCTTCTGTGCCCTCGGCCGATTCGCTCAGCTCGTCGAACTTGATGATCAGGCGCGAGATCGAGTGCAGCCAATCGAAGAACGGATCACTCATGACCAAGCTCAAGACTTGCCCGGGCGTGCCCATCGGGCCTTTGATTCGCTCGTAAGCCGCTCGCTCGTCGTCGAGCAAAATCTTGTGCAACCGGAGAAGCTGCACGCGAACGGATTCAAGGAGCGCTAGAGTGGCCGGAGATAAGGGTGAAGGCTGGCGTTGGCGAGTCATAAAAAGGGTTTATCACAAAACCGAAAACGTGCAAACGTAGGCGCATGTTCCCAAAGTCGTACGATGAAGCTCGCGCCCGTTTTCTCGCCAGTAGTGAAAGTCTGAAGCGCCGCTACCCGCGCGCTGAAATGCGCAGCTTCAACGTCCCGAGCGCCAAAGACCCGAACCTCTTCGTCGATGAAATCTATATCCCAGGCAAAAAAGCTTTGCTCATGCTCACCAGCGGTGTCCACGGTCTTGAGGCGAGCCTCGGAAGTGCCGCGCAGCTCGAGTTCATGAGTGAGACGATTCACCTAGCGCTCGAAAAAGGCGCCGGCGTTTACATCGTCCACTGCCTAAACCCTTACGGTTGGAAGTACGCTCGACGGGTCACCGAAGAGAACATCAATCTCAACCGCAACTTCGGAACGACGCCTGAAACATTCCGAACGCCCAACGAAGGCTACTTGAGACTCGCGCCCGAAATCGAGAGAAATGAAAAAGCCCGACACGATCTTCTCCACCCGTTTAAAACGCTTAAGTTTCTCGCCACTCGACTCTTCAAGAAGGAGTTCACGTCGCGCACGTTGACTCAAGCGATCGCGCAAGGTCAGTTTACAAATCCGCGAGGGCTCGAGTACGGTGGCCGCGAGCAAACTCCGCAGGCGAGAAATCTGACTGAACGTTTTAAGCAGGTTCAAAACGGCTACGACGAAATCATTCACATCGATTTTCACACAGGCCTTGGCAAAAGAAATCGCCTTCACTTACTCACGGGCTTTGACCAAGAGAAGTGCGTTCACCCCGAGACCTTCAAACGTCTCTTTCGAGCCAAAGACGAAGCGCATCTCTACAAATTCAACTCGGGCGATGAAGACGGCTTTTACCGCACGGTCGGTGACATCAACATGATGACGGCGGAGTGCGCGCCCGGCAAAAAAGTCGTCGCGCTCACCTTCGAATTCGGGACTCTCGGAACAGGACTGATCGCCAACGGCCGAGCTTTGTCGCGTCTTTGGCTCGAGAACCGCGGCACGCAAAACGGCTTCGCTTCAAAAAAAGACGAACAGAAAATCAAAGCGAAATTCCGCGATCTCTTTGAACCTCAAGATCCGGCCTGGCAGAAAAACGCCCTCGACATCACGCACACGGTTCTCCGCCAAGTCGTCGAGCGTTTATGATTCGTAAAAAGCGAACGCGTGGAGGCTGGCGCCTTCCGACGAAAGAAAATTTGCTAGAGTCCTCGCACCTCAAAAGTCTCGAGGAGCACTCTATTAAAGACATCAGTTTTGGTTTTGAGAATCCGCTTAAAATGAAGTTCGGCGAATCGTTTTTCAAGGAGCTTCCGAAAGATCCGGGCGTGTACACGTTTGTCGATCAAAAAGGTCGTCCGCTCTACATCGGCAAAGCGAACAACTTAAAGGCGCGCCTGATGAGCTACCAAGCGGCCAAACCTGGTCAGGCTCCTGATCACATTCTCGAGATGATCGAGCACGCTCACGATCTGAAGTTCGAACTTCGCACGTGCGGAGAAGACGCCTTAAGACGAGAAGAAGAACTCATCCGCAGCGTGCGACCGCCGTACAACGTCGCGCTCAACTACGACGTGAGTTACCTTTACATCGCGTTCAAACAAACGGGCACGAAAACCGAATTCCGTCTCTCGCACATGGAAGTGAAAGAGGGCTTTAAGACGTTCGGGTGCTTCAGACACCGCGGGAAAGCAAAAGCGGCTTACTCCGCTTTGATGCGTCTTCTGTACGCGGCCTTCTGCGAGCGCGAGAGATTCCAGCTCCCCTCGAAAATCTGCCGCTCAAGTCCTGCGTACCGGTTCACGACTGACATCTCGGATGAGGCGCTGGAGTACGTCGAAAATTATTTGGCGGGCCGGAACAACGACCTTCTGAAGTTCCTGGTGACGACACTTTTGGCGAAGGAGAATGTCCCGAAGACGCTCTATTTGCCAATGCAGCGAGATATCGAGATTCTGAAGGAATTCTACGCACATGGACCACAAGATACGGCTCGATTGGCGCGCAAACTCCGCATCAAATCCGGGGTGGTTCCGCAAGAACGAGTCGACGCGATCGTGACCAGAGACTATCTGGCCGCGATCAAGAATCAGCTCTGACGCACTCGAGCACAAACTCCAAAAGGCTTTGACCAGCTTTAGCTAAACGAGGCACCTTCGGCCCGTTCTCTAAAGCTATAAGCCGACAATACGGGTCGGCGTTTCTACGGCACACCGTAAATGTGCCTCTACTGAAGGAGTTCCCGCGTGCGTCTTGCTACGTTCATCTTGTCCGTCGTGTTCTCGGTTTCTGCTCTCGCTCTCAACGCTGGCCCCGATGGCCGCTTCCCGCTCCACCCCGATCAAACAATGACTCCCGGTGAACTTTGCCAAAACGGCAGCACCAAGCGCTACCCAGAAGGCATTCGCTACTGCAACCGCGATGTCGACCGTGATTTAAAGCGTGACCTCTTCCGCCGTTACGATGTTGAGCTCGGTTACGAAACTCAAGCCATGGACCGCGGTCAGTTCAAGATCGACCACTTCATCCCGCTCTGCGCAGGTGGTTCGAACGGCGCCGAAAACTTGTGGCCACAACACAAGTCGGTTTATGAAATCACTGATCCGATGGAACCTCTCGTCTGCGAAAAAATGTCGGAAGGCCGCTTGAAGCAAGCCGACGCTGTTCAGCTGATCCGCAAAGGCAAGTTGGACTTAAGCCAAGTTCCGTCGGTCATGAAATACTTGAACTCACTCTAAGCAAAATAAAAAAGCCGCTCTGATCCGAGCGGCTTTTTTGTTTCTGGGATGTCTCGCGAAGTTATTCGACGTCGAGAGTTTTGATCGAATACTTCGCCGAATCACCTTGGCCGTCCTGACACAAGAAGATGTACGCCGTTTGACCGCCCTGACCAAAGCGGCGTGGTGCCAAAGGCTTACAGCCCTTCGGGACTTCAACATTCAAACTCATTGGCGCATAGAACTTGCTGCCTTCCACGGTCCAGACGTAAACGCGATTCGCTGAAAGCTGAGTCGCATCGACATAGATCGCCGGCGATTTCGCCTTCGTCTCTTCACCGATCGTGATCGGGAAGAACATCGCGTTGAACACGCGGCCCGGAAGAAGCGACGAACGGTCGATCGGTTCACTCACTTGCGATGTGCCTGATCCACCCGTCTTGCGCATGATGATCTGTGACTTCGTTTGGTAGAACGCGATCAAATCTGAACCACGCGTGTAGCCTTGGATAAAGCCCAAGAGGTTATCTTGCTTACGAGCGGGAGAGACCTGTTGAGTGGCCGAGATCCTCGCCGGGTCAGCGCCGTCGAGTGTCGTGAGACGACCGAGGGTCGCCGAGTAGAACGACGCCAGCGCTGGTTGCGCCATTGTGACCGGCACGGTTTTGTTCAAATCGATCGTGTAACAGACTTGCGTGCCTTCGAACGTTTGACCCTTGAAGCTCGTCGCTTCGAGCTTGTACGACTTTGCATCGAGCCCTGCGATGCCGCCAATCGTGATCATGCGGTACGACTTTAAGGTCGAAGCACCGATGCTCACGAGCGCACGCACGCGGCCGTTTGCGAAATCACTCGGCGATTGAGGCAAGATCGTCGAAACCGACAAATCTTCTCTGAATCGGAGACCCAGCTCTTCGCGGATCTTCGTTGCCCACGCGGCGTTGTCATAGGAGCGAGTTGCAAGAACCCAAGAGCCCTTCTCTTGAACCGGCTTGTAGTAATAAACGCGCTCCTTCCGAACGTTCTTTTCAAACGCGAATGGATCCGGGTTCATGTCAGCTTTCGGCAAACCACCCGCGGTCTTAAAGACCGGCATTGAGATTTTGCCGTAAGGCGTTTCGACCTTCGCCCACGCGAGAGTCTTCATTGCGTCTTCGTCGATGACCGCGCCCTCGACGTTTACTTTCAAGTTCGCTTGCGAACCGAAGATCGGCTGGAGTTTGTCGTTGAGATAAGTGAACTGGATCCACTTCTCCTCGCCCGTTTGCCCGACTGACGCGATCACGTAATCGCTCGCGCCGTCACCGTTGACGTCGACGCGAAGAGCAAACAATACACCCTTGGCTTGCGGCAATTGGACGGGCCGTTCTTCAGAGAAGGATCCGTTCTTCCAACGGACAAGTTTCATCTGAATTCCGCGCTCATCCGCGTTTTCCAAGAAAACATAGTCTGGGTAAGACTCGGTTTCTCGAACGGATCTAATCGACGAGAGCGCGAGGGTCGCTCGACCCGCGAGAAGCGAAATCGGGTACGACTTTACTTCGCGGTCGTTTTGAAGAACACGCGTGAGAACGATTTGCTGGGAGAAGAGTTCTGACTTACCGCCGGCCGTTACCTTCACCGCCAAACGAGCCTCGCGTCGGGCGTCGGTCGAATTGATTTTGCCTGAAATCGAAATCGTTTTCGTTTCACCCGCTCCGAGAGCGCCGAGCGTCGAAACCGACTGATCGACCGTCAGATTTTTCGAATCGATCGCGACTTCGACTTTCACGTCAGAGGCCGACGCCCAATAGTTCTTGATCGGGAGATCGAGTTTAAACGTGCGGTTTTCCATCGTGAAACCGACTTGGTAGATATTCTTAAAGACCGGGCGAACGACCGGGACAGGTTTCGCTGCAAGGGCCGCGGTCACATCCGTGATCGCGTTCATCGCAAACTTATCGCCCCACTTCGCCGCCTTCGTCGTCGAGATCAAACGCGCCTGAATTTCATCAGGCAAAATACCCGGCACAAGCGCTTTTAAGATCGCCGCTTGCGCGCTCACGTAAGGAGCCGCTTGCGATGTTCCGTTTTTAATCTCGTAACCTTTGACCGAGAAAATGTCAGGCTCCATCGCCTTTGGATAAAGCGACAAGATCTCTTCGCCCGGCGCCATCACGTCGACGTGACCACCGTAGTTCGAGAAGTTCGCGATTTCGCCCGAGATCGTGACCGCGCCAACGCAGATCACACCTTCGTAGGAGCAAGGGTAAACCGGTGCCGCCGACGTGTTGTTACCCGCCGCCGCCACAATCGTGATGCCCGCTTTACGAGCTTCTTGAAACGACTCACGGAGAAACTGCGCATCGGCCGAGATCGGCCAGCCGAGCGAGAAGTTGATCACGTCGGCTTTCATTTTGATCGCGTACAAGATGGCTTTTGCCGCACGGTTCGTCATCGCATTCGCGGCATCCCGTTGAGCCGTGACCTTGATCGGCAGAATTTTGATCTTGGGCGCAACACCCGAGATCCCGATGTTGTTTCCGATCTCCGCGGCGATGAGACCCGCCACGTGGGTTCCGTGACCGAGATCGTCATCGACTTGGTTATCGCCGTCTCCGCCGACCGTCAAATTCCAGCCCATGCAATCGCCCTTGTAGCCATTGCCGTCTTTGTCGTCCTTCGGACGAAACGGAATGCGACCCCCGTCACATTCCTTCGTGTTGACCAAGATGTTCTTCATGATGTCTTCGTGCTGCGTATCGAGACCCGAGTCGACGACCGCGACGATCATGTCACGCTTGGCTTCTTTCGCCATCCGCGAGCGAACACTGCCCAAACCGATGTCAGCTTTCGAACCTTTCGAATCGGCAATGATCGTCTCGGAGTGAATGTCGTCGATCTCGCGCAAGATCTTTTGCCCATCGTTCGAAAGCGCCCATTGGTAGTTCGCCATTGGATCGGCGCCCTTCGAGCTCGACGGTACGAGCGAAGAAAGCTTTGCGGTTTGCACAAGCTCAATTCGCTTCACCGCGACGCCCGACGAAGCGAACGCCGCTTGAAGAGAGGCGAAGTCGCCCGAGAACGTCACCTGGTAAGCTCTCCGAAAGTAGTCGCTCTCGAACGAGTCAAAGCGTACGATTTGTGTTGCCTGCGGAATCTTCTTACGAAGAGCGAACAAGGTCTCCATCGTCGGCACCGCCGCGAATTCAACGATCGCCATTTGCGGCGACTGTGCGACGGGCGTCGCCCAACCGATCAAAGAATTGATCTCGTGCGTGTGCCGCAGACCCGTGACCGCTCCGAGAGCGAGGGCCGCACCGAGGACAGATGTCAGAACAAGGTTACGCTTTGTCATGGTCAATGCCTCTTAGATCTTGTTGAGGATCCAGTAATCGAAGAACTCGGAGTCGGTCATGCCGAGATTCTCTTGTACGAATCTGAGCGGCCCTGAGCGTTTGGCCGAACCGATTTGTCCAAGCGAATCCGAAATGATCGCGGTATCCCCACCCTCGTCGTTCGTTCTGAAGCCGTTGATCGAAGATTGAACGAAGACGTTATTCACGCCACCGACCAACTGAACCAACCCTTTTGTCGAAGCCAAGCTCTCGACGGCCGAAACCATCTGGAGACCCTGCTTCGATGCTTCATTCGCATCGCCTTTTTTAAGTGCTTCGAAATATTTCTTTTGTGCTCTCGAGAATTTGCGCATTGCCGTTTCAGCTTTGCGTTGAACCGAGTCACAGCGTGTGTACATCGCGACAACCGAACCCGAGATACAGTCACCTGAATCGTCGAACTTGTTCTCACGGATCAAGATGTCTTTGAATTTCTTCACGTCGGTATTCGCGAGCGTGTTGATGCCTTCTTGATAGATACTCATCTTCAAAGACAGCGAATAGAGCTGAATCTTCGATGTCTGCTTCAAGACGTTCGGCGGATAAAAGTTAAACGAGAATTTCGTCGAGATCTTCTTGATGATCTTTAAGATATCCTCTTTCGAAATCTCCCAGCCCTTCCACTCGTAAGCGATCTCAACGTACGATTCGTTGATGACTTTCTTCGATGGAGCTAGGGCCAATTCCGACTCGAACGCCGTACGGCGCGAAACGCTGTTTCCGAAAGCGCCTTGACCCGGGAGCGACGTTCCCGGAGTTTCGACTACGATCGAGTGCGACCCTGTCGCCTCTTCGAGAGCGCGCGCGACAACATTCGTCGCGAGTTCTTCGTACGACTTACCGCTCATCTTGGCTTCTGACCAATACAAGAAGTTCTTCTTTTCGCCCGTCGGTGCGATGGCTTGAATTTGGTCCGACGTTTCAAGACCGAGCCAACGCCAGAGAAGGAATTTTGTGTCGACCGATTTTTCTTCGAACTTGTGATTGATCTGGAACGGCTTCGCGAGAGCCTCGGCCGCATCCGTGTTGTTGTCGAGCAACGTCGCTCGCAGAGCACGAACGTCGGCGATGATGCCCGGGTTTTTCTCGGCATCCGGCTGGATGTTCAACTGGTAGAAGAACGTCTGCGATGTGCCTGATTTGCGTTGGAGCTTGATCGAGATGATCGGAATGATCGCGTCAAAGCCGATCGCCGCCGTCATAATCGAGTAATTGGCCGGGTCACGGTAGATCTGGATCGTGTTGTCGTCTTTTCTGAAGATCTGGAGACGACGGATATTCACTTTCGACGCGCTCAAAGCCGCGTAAATATCGATGTTCTTAGCAAGCCCGTAGCCCGCGGTCGCGGCCGCCGTTTTCGAGAGTGCGTCGGTGATGAGAATCGATTCACCCACTCCAAGCTGCTTTGAGAACTCACCCATCGTGCTCGTGATGAGGTTCTGCATCTCTTCTGAAACTTCTGTTCCTGGATTCATCGCGGCAACGACGTCGAGTGTTTTTGCGAAGTCTTTCTTCAACAAAGGAACAACGATATTTTTGAACGGCTCTTTGACCGCCGCTTTGATCGATTTAATTGGTTTGATGTGCGTGTACGTACGAACGAAACCGAGTTTCGCCTGTGCGCTCACCGAGAGTTGAGTCGGAAGTCCGTCGACGCCAACGAAGAGCCCGCCCTCAACAGAAAATCCAAAAGAGTCGGCGATCTGAACCAAGTTGTCGGTTCCGAGATAAGCGCCCGTCACGATATCACGCGAAACGATCAAGTTTCCGGCGAACATCGGCGTTGTCCACATTCCGAACGGTGTCTTGCCGGGCTGACCCGTCTTTAAGAACGTCAAGAAGTTCTGTTGCGCATTTCCGATTTGGTGATCGTAGACCTTTTTATTCAAATCCGTGCGCGGGAGGATGTTGAGGTTGAACTGGTTGACGGCGTTGTCGATCGCGATCCCGAACAGGCGCGATTTCGCGAACGCGCGAATTTCGGCGCCACTGAGTGGGGCCAACGGGTCACCGTAAGCGAAGCGCGATCCGTAGCCCGCGTAGTCGAGAGTGACGAGCTTGCCGTTGACGAGGTCTTTGCCGAGAGACACATCGGCGTTGAACGCGACCTTCGGAGCCTGGATGCCGAAGTAAGACATCAGAGTGTTACGACGCGAGATGATTTTCTCAAGAAGGAGTGTTGCGACCGGAGGCGGCAGTGCCGCGGCGAGAACGATTTGTTTAAAATCATCGCGTGTGAGCGTCGAAATGAGTTTCGCGGACCAACGAGCGTCATCATACGAGGGCATCAATTGATCGGCATCGCCGTAAGGCAAGTAGATCATGTCGTTCAAGATGCGGCCTGGGTGCCACGTCAGAAGATTCACCGACTCCGGGACATCGACCAAGTTGAACGGCACCAGGAGCGAGTTGAGAACGCGGCGGCCCTGAACGACTTCAGCCGTCAGAGAACCCTGAGAGAGATCGTAAATTTGGTTATCGGCGGAGATGATCACCGCATCTTGAAGAACGGCGGTGTCAGAGTCTTTGTCGTTTGCGTTCAAGATCCAGCGGCCGGTATCACCGAAGGTGTCTTTCCCCATCGATTCAACGAATTGGTTGCGCGAGAACGCGCCGTTAAACTTGACCGAGAATTTCGCCAAGTGCTTTACGTCGGGCACGTTGTAGCCCATCTTCATGAGAAGCGCGCGGCGCAAGAGAACGTTGTGAACGTTCTTCGAGAAGAAGACCGTGTAGGTGCGGTTCACTCCACCCGCATCGTTCTTCTGAACGGTGAACCGGAAGTTCCCGATCATCGAGCTCACGGTGTCGAGGTACTGAAACGTTTCTCCCGTCGATTTAATGTCGAGTGGAGAAACCGTTGTCGATTTCGCACCGGGTGACCAGATGTCGGAGTTTGCGGGATTGAGAGACGAGAGGTCGAGTTTCTTCGTCGCGCGAAGTTGATCTGCTTGATCCGGAGTTAAAGTGACTCCGTTGTAAACGAGATCGGTCGCCGCCGAGCGAGTTCCCGCCACGCGCGGTACGGCTCCAGGGAAGTCCGTGTAGTCCGAGGCTTGTTGAGCATTTGCAACAACCGAGAGGAGCAACACGCTTACGACTAATTTGAAAGTCTTCATCTCTTCTTCTCCGCGCCCGCCTGGGCACCTGATCAAAAAAAAGGGCCGACTCTTTCGAGCCGGCCCCCGTAACTTCAATTTCATCAAGAGAAGAGCGATCCCCCGACCGCTCAACCCAGGTTTCAAGAATCGATTACTTCCCTTGGAAGAGACCGTTCATGATTTGGTTCATGTGCTCTGGACCGACGCCGTTGACTTTCGCTGCAGTGTCGATGATCGAGTTCATGCTCTTCGTGTTGCCTTCTTTAGCGGCTTTCATCGCCGATTGGAATTTGCCGATCGAAGTGCCGAGGAGCTCTTTCGAGAACGCATCGTAGTCTTTATCAGTCATCGATTTTTTGTTCGCGCCAGCGAGTTGAACCGCGAGACGAGCGACTTCACGTGAACGTGTATCCGAGAGACCGAATTCAGCTTTCAAACCTTTCGCCGATTTTTGGATCGCGATTTCTTGTTTTACAGCTGCGAGTTTCTGGAGATCTTTTGAAGAAGCCGAAGTCTCTTCGAAAGTGATGCCTGTGTAGTAATCTTGGTACTGGTTGCCGCCGATTGCGTCGAGATCGTAGTAGTTTTGTGAGTTGTGAGCGAAGATGTAGTCAGAAACGTTCTGACCGACTTTGTAATCGCCGATGTAGTAAGCGTCGTACGAATTGTAGTCGTGGTCGTAGATGACGATGTAGTCGTACTTCAGAGTGTTTGCTTTAACGAGAGTCGCGTCGATACCTGCGTCGCCGTAAGCACGGTCGACGAATTCTTTAGCGAGCTGCTCGTGAGTGTAGTAAACGCCGCCTGTTGAGACGCCGCCGCTACCGCCGCCGCCGCACGCGCTGACGAGAGTTGCGAGACCGAGCGAGAGAACTGCGTAAGATACTGCCTTCAAAGTCATTAAATCCCCCTTAAGGATGTGTTTAAATTTTCCGGCTCATTCAAGTTGCAAGATTCCAAGGTCTCCGAGTTCGTTGGTGCCAACTCGAAAGCTTGTGGTCCCGTTTCTGCTCGTTTGAGCGTTCGCGGAATCCCTAGAGCAACAGGCAGGCCAACTCGAATGGATGCAAAGTGACACCTCGTCCCATACTTAACAAGGCGCGTTATGGGCGCTCGTGATCTTTACCGTAACCGGTCAAATTTTTCACACAGGTTGGAGCTGAAAACGAAACAGGCGCCTCACGGGCGCCTGAATCAAAGATCTCAAATGTGGGCGGTGGCTCACTCTTTCGCAGATTGCCCGACGTACATGACCATCCCGTTCTTGATCATGCCGATGACTTTGTCCCGGTAGGCCATGGGAACTGCGGGGCAGCCCCATGAGCGACCTTGGCGAACCTCTTGATCCTTCACGTAATCGGCGCCGTGAACCACGATCGCGCGTTGACGAACGTTGGAGTTCGTCGACGACTTCCCGTCTAGGCGCAGTGAGAGTCCGTGTGATCCCGAGTAAGTTTCAGCGGTCATGTAGACGCCGAGGGAACTCATATTCGAATCCGGCGTGTTCGAAAACGCTTCGGCGAATCCATCGTTGTTCTTGTCTGAGTTTTTACCGTGCGC
>CAJYIL010000309.1 GCA_913774795.1 Pseudobdellovibrionaceae bacterium | reverse complement strand
CACGCGTTTAAAAACGAGAAAGCGATTTTTCCCGACACCTTCCCGTACGGTATTTACACGATCCCGGAGATTTCGTCGGTCGGTGTCCAGGAGTCTTATCTTCAGAAAAAAGGCGTCAAGTACGTGGTTGGCAAAGCGCCTTACGTCGTACTGGCTCGGGGAAAAATGCTGGACGACGAATTCGGCTTTTTAAAGTTGCTGGTTCACCAACGCACGCGCCAAATCATGGGCGTACACGTGATCGGCACATCGGCTACTGAACTCGTGCATATCGGCCAGGTCGCGATGGCTTTCGGTGCGACACTCGATTTCTTTATTGATAACGTTTTCAACTATCCGACGCTTGCTGAGGCCTACAAAGTCGCCGCAATGAACGCCGAACTCAAGCTTGAGCGCCTCAATTCGTGATCGTTTCTTCTCTTGAGCCCGCCGCTTTGAACGGGTAATCGGCGAAATATGAAGACACTCATCGTTCTCCTTACCGCCGTCGTCTTGTTTCAAGCTTGTGGCTCCTCTTCAGACGGAGGATCGCCGAACCAGCCCACGCCAGGTGCGCCAGGCAATCCAGGCTCTCCGACCGATCCGGGCCGTGGTCAGCCAGAAAGCGGCGATTTTTTCTCAGGCGTCGATAAAGCGATCTCATCGTCGGCAAAAGGCGACCGCCTGACTTCAGAGCGCTTCTATGTCGTCATGGCAAGACTCTCGGTCTACGCGATGATCTGCGATTTTAAGAATGAGTTGGGTTACTCGGCCCGCGTTTCAAAACTCTGGAACGCGTCGACGGCACTTCAAAAAACAGCCGAGAAAACTTACGGCGGAGAAAAAGCGGCTTACAACCGTTTGGAAAAACAACGCAACATCGAGAGCAATCGTCTCTCGTTTGAATCAGGCCCGAACGCCTGCGCTCTAGCACAATCCACCTTCATGGATCTCTCGGGCCAAAGCGCTCAACAGCTCTCAATTCTCGTGCAAACGACTCCGCGCGGGAACTTGTAAAGCTCCCGCTCCTTTAATTCGCGAGCGACTTCGAGACGATCTCGAAGACGTTCGACGAAAGCCCCTTCACTGACAAGACACGGTTCAATTCGCGCTTCACGAGTTCTTGGCGTTCGGGATCAAAAGTGCGCCATTGATAGAACGAAGTCGCCAAACGCGAAGCCACTTGAGGGTTTCGCGTGTCGATGTCGATGATCTGATCGGCGATGAATTTGTAGCCCGAGCCATCTTTCGCGTTGAAGTGAATCGCGTTTCCTTGTGCGAACGCACGGAAGAGCGAGGCGATCTTATTCGGGTTGTTCTTATCGAAAACCGGATCCATCGAAAGACGGCGCACATCCTCGAGCGCCGTTGCGACCGGAGCCGCCGCCTGGATCATCAGCCACTTGTTCATCACGAGCGGCTCGTTCTTCCACTTCACGTAGAAAGCTTGAAGCTCTTGTTGGCGAAGAGGCGAGTTCGATTTAGCAAGCACCGCCAACGCACCGATCTCGTCGGTCATGTTGCGGGCTTGTTGGCGCTGACGAGCGGCGCGGTCGAGTCCGCCCGCATCATCGTCGACGACCAAGTAATCGAGAAGACGCGTGCGCAATGAACGAAGCCCAGACTTAACGGGTTCGCGGCCTTCGGTTCCGGCCGCGGCCAACGCATCGTACATCTTCGTCAATTGCGCGCGGTACGTGCGAGCGATCGACGCGCGAATGTGTTCGCGAGCGGCATGGATATGATCGACATTCACGACTTCGAAGAATTGCGCGAGATATTGCTCCGTCGGAAGAGACAGAAGGTACGATTTGAAATCCGCGTCGATCTTTTCGTCGTTCAAGATCGGGCCGAAGCACTGAACGAGTTGCGCAGGATCGCGCATCGGTTTTCCGAATTTCAAATCTTCGCAAAGCGCTTTCACCATGTGAATGGTTAGCGTCTGCGCGGCTTCCCAGCGCGAGAACGAATCTGGGTCATTCGCCATCAAGAAAGCGAGTTCTTCATCCGATCGGTCGAATTCGACTTTCACCGGAGCCGAGAACTTTCTTAAGAACGAGAGAACCGGCTTTTCGCGAACACCCTCAAAGAAGAACGTGTGCTCGGCTTCGCGCAGGTGCAAGACCATCGTGGTTGGGCCTTCACCGTTTGAAAGACGACCGGCTCCGCCCGAAAGTTGAAGCGGGAGTTCGCGACCGTCGCGAGAGAGCAAACCGACTGCGACCGGAATGTGATACGGCATCTTGTTCACGAGACCTGGAGATGGCTTTGAATACTGCGAAAGCGTAACGGCAAACTGTTCTTTTGCGGGATTCCAGGCGGTCTTCACTTTCACGTGAGGTGTGCCGGGCTGGTTGTACCAAGAGTCGCGGAATTGCGTGAGGTCGACTTCGTTCGCATCGGCCATGGCCGCGACGAAGTCTTCGGTCGTCACCGCTTGGCCGTCGTGACGTTTGAAGTATAAGTCCATGCCTTTGCGGAATCCGTCGCGACCGACGATCGTCTCGATCATGCGGATCACTTCGGCGCCTTTTTCGTAGATCGTCGTCGTGTAGAAGTTGTCGATCGTGATGTAGGCTTGCGGTCGAATCGGGTGCGCCATGGGGCCCGCATCTTCGGCGAACTGCACGGTTCTCAAACGAGTGACGTCATCGAGGCGGTTGACAGCTTCTGATCCGAGGTCGGCCGAGAATCGTTGATCACGGAAAACCGTGAGACCTTCTTTGAGCGAGAGCTGAAACCAATCGCGGCACGTGACGCGGTTACCGGTCCAGTTGTGGAAGTACTCGTGGCCGACGACCGCCGTGATCCCGTCGTAATCAGAATCAGTCGCAGTTTCAGGATTCGCGAGAACGTAAGAAGCATTGAAGACGTTTAAGCCTTTGTTCTCCATCGCGCCCATGTTGAATTCTTCGGCGACGAAGATCATGAAGATGTCGAGGTCGTACTCGAGACCGTAAACATCTTCGTCCCATTTCATCGACCACTTCAATGAATCCATCGCGTGCTGGCAGCGATCTTCGAGACCGTGGCGCGCGAAGATTTGCAGTTTCACTTTACGGCCGGAGCGAGTCGTAAACGAATCTCCGAGAACGCCCATATCTCCCGCGACGAGCGCGAAGAGGTAACACGGCTTGCGAGACGGATCTTGCCAAACGCTCTCGTGGCGATCGCCGGGAAGTTCGCGTGACGAAATCGGATTGCCGTTTGAGAGAAGGATCGGAAGGCTGCGAGGTGCATCGATCGTGACTTTGTAAACCGACATCACATCGGGGCGATCGAGGAAGTAAGTAATGCGGCGAAACGACTCCGCTTCGCACTGAGTGCAGTAAAACCCACCTGATTTATAAAGTCCTTCACACGAAAGGTTCGCCTCAGGATCGATCTCGACTTCAATTTCGAGCGCGCAGGTGTCGGGGAGATCGCTCAAGGTGAGAGTGGTGTCGGTGAGTTGGTAGGAGCCTTCGAGGCGTTTCGCACCATCGACCGCCACCGAAAGAAGTTTTAACTTCTCGCCGTTCAGTACAAGCGGTCGACGATCTTTGTGCGTTTGGTTGCGCTCAAGAAAAAGTTTCGAGCGCACGACCGTGTTCTTGCCGCCTCCGGCCGCGAGCGTGAAATGAAGCTCGACGTTCGGGATCCAGTATTCGGGTTGGCGGTAATCGGAGAGATGAATGGGCTGCGGATTGGCGTCTTTCATGCGGGACAGCCTACGCCTGTCGGGCAGCCAATTAAAGACGAATTTGCTCGAGACGCGCCCAGAGAGCGGGATTCATGACATCGTTCGCCAGCAGAAGAACGGCATGATCGGAGTCTGACGTTTTGCGACGACGGACGTCGGATGGAATCGAGCCTGAGCCTCCATGATTTTCGATCCAGTTGCGGCGAATGGCGAGTGAGTTTGAAACCAAGACTTTTTGCGTCGCGCGAGCTTTTTTCGCCGCCGACGTTTGGGTGTAGTTCGCATACTCATACGGTGAGAACACGCGGGGGCCAGTGGCCGATTGCCGGCGATCAAAAACTTGATAGCCCATATCTTTCACGTACCGGTGTTTGTGTCGGCCGGGCTCCCGGCTGGTGAAGATCAAATCGAGTTCTTCTTTGACGAACTTCTCTTCGAGTTCGCTCAAATCGTAAACGTCGAGCTCGACCTGAATCATGCGAGGGTCTTCGAGGATTTGGAGTGCAAATTCGCTCGCAAGCGAACTCATACCTTCGAGCGTGCCGATCGTCAGGTGTGTGGCCTGATCATCGGTTTTGAGCTGCTGGAGCGACTGCGTCAGCTTTCGCGAAGAGCGGAAATAGGTCTCAGCTATTTTGAAAGCGACGGGTGTCCATCCGGATTTACGACGGGCGGTGCGGTCGAGGAGAACGACGCCGAGCTCATTCTCGAGACGCGAGACGATGCGCGAAAGCTGGGGTTGCGAAACGCCCACGTGTGAAGCCGCGCCCGACAGATTTTTATAGTGAATGGCCTTTGAGAGAACCGAGAGCTGCCAGTGCAGATTATCCATGACCCAGTATGTATCAGTAGAATAATAAAATTCGCACTATGTATTTAACAAATAAGCAGGGTCTTTCTAGTTTTGAAGGGGAGCGGAGACCGATTTTTCATGCGTACTATCATCACACTTCTTCTTTTGAGCTCCAGCCAAGCGTTTGCGGCCGGCTACTCGTGCTTGAGCGTCGATGGAGATACGAAAGCGGTCGTCCATTTTGCCGAGAAACCGGCAAATGTCGGCATGCTCACGTCGCCTGAAGCTAAACAAGTTGTCTTTATCGATCCGACACTCTCGAAGAAATCGCAAATCCTTGCCGTTTTAGAGAACGACGCCGTAAAAACGACGCCGTCCGGAGACGGCGTCGTCTACGACGCAACCATCGCCCCGCAAATCAAAAATCCGGGTAAAAATTTGGGCGGAACACGGGTGGGGCTGCTGGCGACAATCACGGTTGCCGTGCAAACGACGAGCGAAAACGCGCGTGTGCATTCCCTCGATGAGCAAGTGCTTTACTCAGCGCAAGTCACCTACGCGAAGAAAGACGGCGAAGTCTTAGCTCAGGATTTCGATTGCGCCCTCTTTTTGGGCGATCAAGCCCCTGAACTGAATCCTTGAATCAAACTTGAATCAAGCAGCCTATCTGGTAGCGTCTACCAATGGCTCGTGTCGAAGCTCGTAAACGTCGTATAGGACCGCTCGATTGCATGGAAGTCGCTGGAGATCCCGCGATGCCTACCATCGTGTTGTTTCATGGTTACGGCGCCGACATGAACGACCTAGCGCCACTTGCGGGAGCGATTCAGGCGCCACGTGGCTGCAACTGGTACTTTCCCAATGGCCATCTGACGGTGCCCCTCGGCGGTCACTACGAAGGCCGCGCGTGGTTTCCGATTCCGCTCGCCGAACTTGAAGCCGGTGCAACGATCGATTTGACCGAGCGTGTTCCGCCCGGCATGTCAAAGGCTCGTCGCAATGCCGTCGAATTTCTCTCAAAGCTGAATGCGTCTCGGTTGGTGATCGGCGGTTTTTCGCAAGGCGCAATGCTCGCCACCGACATTGCGGTTCACGGGCAATCCGGACTTCAAGGCTTGGCTCTTTTGAGCGGAACTCTTGTGAACGCCTCCGAGTGGGATCAACTTCTCACGACCGCTTCTAAGCTTCCATTCTACCAATCGCATGGAGCCTACGATCAGGTTCTGTCTTTCGCACACGCTCAAAAACTCGACGCACTTTTGAAAAAGCACGGCTGGGCAGGCCAGCTACAGCGCTTCGAGGGTGGTCACGAAATTCCGTCTGAAGTCTTAATCCAGCTCGGAACTTTCCTCAGACAGGTTCTCAAGTGAAATCGGCAAAACGCCTGCTTGTCGATCGTCCACGGCGCCTCGCCTTAATCGCGGCACTTTTGTATTTCGCGGCAACCTCCGCTTACATTCACTTATCAGCCGATTTGGTCGTCACGCTCGCCCGCGGGGACATTTCGCGGATCGTCTTCTACCAAAAGATCAAAGGTACGATCTTCATGCTGGTCACGGCCTTCACGTTTTACTTTTCGATGCGTTGGGTATCGAACCGAACCGCGGCCTTCTCAGAAGAGCTCCACGAGACTCGCGAACGGTGGCTCCAAGCCGAATCAAAATCGGCGTCGGCCCTGCTCGCCTCGGTGATCGCTCACGATGTTGCGAATCTTCTGACAGTTCTTCGCCTTAACGTCGAAAGAGTGAAGCGGAGCGGCTCGACGCCCGAAGCGGTTGCGAAATTTGAGCAAGTGACCGACCGATTGGTCGATTTGGTCAAACGGCTTCGCGGGGCTTCGTCTTCGCTCTTCGAAGATGATCCTGTGTCGTTTGATTTCTCAAAAAACGTGCAGGAGACGTTGACGCTGATGCAGTCACACATCTGCTGTGAAAGAGTTTCGATTGAACTCGCTCAAGGCGTCTCGCACATCAACCTTCGTGGCTATCCAGTTTTGGTCCATCAACTCGTCATGAACCTCATGATCAACGCCGCTGAAGCGACGTCCCGTGCTGGGCATGTTCGCTTTACGATCTCGCAAGCTGCCAACGGTGTCTTATTGGTGGCCGAAGACAACGGCCCCGGCATCGAAGCACCTTTAAGAGAAAAGGTCTTAAACGCCTTCTTCACGACGAAATCGACCGGAACAGGCTTGGGCCTGACATCGGTCAGAACTTGCGTCGAAATCCACGAAGGCACCCTGGAGATCGGCGAATCCAAAGACTTAGGCGGCGCAAAATTCTCGATCACGCTGCCTAACTTGGGCGAGGCGCGCTTAGATAAGCTCCGTCACAAACCATCCATGGAACTGACGGTCTAAGCGTTTGCCTTCAAGGGCATTGATACGCGGTCCCTTGCGCCGACGTCCCCATCGCGCCCGTCGACTCCATTCGAACATAGTTTGCGCCTTTTCTCGCGGCATCGAGCTTCATGTCATCGATCGCTTGCTGGATCGAACCCGAAGTCGTGCGTACTTGGCCGACGACGCGGCCGATTTCCTTGCAGTCGCTTGGCGGGTTCTCGCGTTTGATTTCGACGTTCTTTGCTTCGGGAACGATCGGTTGATGCGAACACGCAGAGAGAACGAGGAGGGTCGCGAGAAGAAGACGGGATTTCATTCGGAAGAACCTTTCGGGTTTTGCGTTTTCGCTCAAGCGTAGCCTAAGATCATGCTGTGTCTATTATGCGCCGCCAACTTGTAAGGTTGAAAACAACAATTCAACAAACGTATCAACAGATCAACACATCTGATGTGTCGACGATTGCGGGAAGCCTCGCGTTTTCAACGGCCGTGTCGCTCGTCCCTTTACTGGCCGTTTCACTCAGCGTGTTCACCTATTTTGGTGGGCTTGACTCACTCCTGCATAAAATTGAACCGTTTATCCTGCACAACCTTGTCGACGCCTCTGGCGCCGAACTCTCCAAGACAATTCGCCGCGCAATCGAGCGAGTCCACTCAAGAACATTGGGCATTGGCGGCGGCCTCGGTCTCTTGGTGGCTTCAACGAAGATCTTCTACGACATGGAAAAAGCAGTGCACCGGGTGTGGGGTCTTGAGAGCGATCGAAAATTTTACCGACAGCTTTTAATCTACTGGGTTTTGATGTTTCTCGGCCCTCTCGCAGTTGCGATCGTGCTCGGCATTTTGGGATCGAAAGATCTTGGGCTCATCGGACCTTACCCACGCGCCATCATCTTGGTCGGATTCGAATTCCTGGCGCTCGTCTCGATCTACAAATTTGTTCCGTCTATTTACGTCTCGTGGGTGTCGGCGTTTGCGAGTGGATCAGTGGCGACGTTCGCGTTAGCGGTCGCGCAATCGTTCTACTCGACGATCATGAAAACCGTGTTCAACACGAATAAGGTTTACGGTTCGCTTGCGTCGGTGCCGCTTTTCCTGATCTGGATTTTGATTCTCTGGTGGATTTGTCTAACGGGCGTCGCGTACTGCGCCGTTCTCGAAAAACGGCGTATCGACCGCGAGATGAATCGGTTACCGCTCGCCGAGAATTGACTTGAGCATATGCGTGCGTTTCTTCGTGAACCACGCATCGACCTGATCAGCTTTCTCACTTCCTGCATACGCTCGCCACGCATTTCGGTACGCGACCC